>CAYWUC010000329.1:0-6050 GCA_964461395.1 uncultured bacterium | reverse complement strand
TTGGGGTGGTATTAGAAAGCAGCGAAGATATATCCTCCGATGTCGAAACCATTCTCGGTTCCGAGACCGTAAATATAATCGCTATTTATTCCTATTCGCATATTATTTTTTATGTTATAACCCAGATCGGTGCCGATAAAGTAATTCTCGGTACCGTTAACGTACCCGTAAATATTGGCATAAATTAATTCCGAAAGCTCTGTATTGATTCCAGCCCTTAATATATAGTCATAATCGGATTCCAGCGGATATTCGAATTCTAAAAATAAATTTTCGTGCGCTCCTTTTACGCCAATATAGTTGGAAGAATTGTTTAGATAATGAGAATAAATTGCCGATATAGGTAAAATATTTTTCGATTGACCGAATTCAACCCTGTAATATGTATCGGACGAAGAATATTCTCTTAAATATTGTAATGATTGACAGTATAAATAAGCTATCCCGGTTTTATTTAATAAACTTCCTTTTATATAAAGGTCATAAATGGGGAAGAAATAAACCAATTCCGGATATATTTTTTTATCGAACCATACGACTCCGGCTTGCAAGGGGTATTTTTCATATAAAACTTTTATATTAAAATCGATATCTGATGTCTCGAACTGCAAATTAAAAATAAAAGGGTTGTATTTATAACTGATATCGGCTACGCCAATAAGGGAATCGGAGAAAACACCGAAAAAATCAAAATCGATTAAGTCATATATGTTTCCTATGTTAAATTTATAAACCGGTTTGTGTGATTTTCCGCGGTAGACAGCTCCGTTAGTGTAAAAAGTTTCATTAGAAGTTCTTGATAAGATTTGTCTGGGTGAGCTTTCTGCGATAGAGCTCTGGGTAAAATTCAATCCGACTTCCAGGGGATAGAAATTTTCTCTTGTATACCCTAATAAATACCCTTCCAGAAATGTTCCCGCGGTTGCCTCTAATCTAACTCCTATATTTCTTTTTACTGTTTTTTTGTCCAAGACTTCGAACACCGGCAGGTCTTTTTTTGTGTTTATAATATAGGGATTAAGATATTCATTCTCAAATGGTAAAGTCTGCTTATTTATAGTTACTATTTTAACTTTTCTTACTCCGTATACTTTAACTTCCGGTATATCGAGTATGTCAGCATTTGAATCGAATCCGGGTAAGATTGCAATTGCAATAAGGATTAGGATTTTTTTCATTTGTTTAATTCGGCGATTTTGTCTTTTGCCTTAGTAGTCCACGGCTCTTCGGCTCTTCCCGCTATTTCTTTTAAATAATTTAGAGCCCTTTCTCTGTCGCCTTTTTGAATCATAATATCTGATATAGTATATAGAGCAGGGGATACCCATTCGCTTTCGGGATGAAGATATCGGACTTTAAGAAGTGCTTTTAAAGCTTCTTCCTCTTTTCCTGTGGCGAGAAAGATCTTTCCCTTAAGATAGTATGCTTCTGCTTCCGAACGTTCAAAGCTTAAGGCTTCATCCAGATTTTCCAAAGCGGAAGTGTAATCTTTTCGATTTATCAATATTTTCGCGAGTTCTATATAAGCCAGTCCATCAGCTTTTCCCTTTAATTTTAAAAGTCTTGCAGTAAATTCTTTTTCTTTGCCTTCTTTTTTTAAGCACAACGCGTAAATAAGAGATGCTTCCGGCAGGGAAGATTTAACCAGATAGCCTTTGGCTTTATTTAAATTACCCGCTTCAAACTCAATTCTACCGAGTTCTAAATAAGATTTATCTCTGTAATTATTCGATTTTGCGGCTTTATTAAGAAATTGGCTTGCCTGCTCTTTTTTGCCCATTTTAAGGAATGCGAGCCCGGCTTTATAATAGTTATCGGGTTCATTAGAATACTCCAAATAGGGGATAGCTTCATTGTATTTTCCCGCATTAAAGAGTATATTTCCTATGAGACTATTAACTTTTCCCTCTAAACCGCTTCCTCTCAATTTTCTTAGTAAATCTTTTGCTTCATTTTCCATTTTCGAGCTTCCGGATAGGCTATTTACTGAAAGTAGTATTCCTCTTACACCGGAAAGAATTAACGAGGAAGCATCAGCACCCGAAATCTTTTCTTTTGTTATATCGAAACCTTTAGTGTAATATTTGAACGATGAATCGAATTGTGCTTGATCGAAGTAATTATCGCCGAGTAGTAAAAAAGATTCTGCTAAAATTTCAGCATCGAAAGATTCAGGTATCATCGAATACAACTGTTCATTCGAAGCCCTTAGGTCGTTTTTCTTTCTAAGTGTTAAGGCGATATAATAGGAACTTATTCCGCTGTATTTAGAAAGGGAAAAATTTCTTTTAATATATACAAATTCTTCTATTGCTTTGGAGTATTCTTTGTTTTCGAGATACATTTTACCAAGATTAAATATGGCTTCCGGTTTTCGGTCGCCTTTCACCTGGCGGTAGGCGTGTTCTGCTGATTTTAAATTTCCCATCGCGTAAGCGGCATTGCCGAGTTGGAAGTATATTTCCGCTCTACTGCAAAAATCGGGAAAGTTTTCAGATAATTCTTCGAGATTATTAAATGCCATGTCGTATCTTTCGAGTCCCATCCATGTCCATCCTTTTGCTTCCAGCACATAAGGAGTTAAATCGGGATTTTTCTCTAAATTAACTTTATCGTATTCTGACATGGCTTTTCTGTATTCTTTGATGTTCTGGTAAATATCTCCTTTTAACATATGTACTTTATCGATTTCGCTTTCAAAAGGGAAGTTCTTTTCGTAAGTTTCTAAAAGTTTTAAAGACTTATCAAATTCGTCGAGTTTTTTCTTTGCTATAGAGGCTTGGAAAAGAGCGAGATTAACGCTTCCTCTGTTTTTTTCGACTACTTCGATAAATTTTGAATACGCGTCGCTCGTTTTTCCCTGTTTCAGTAAAATATTTCCGATTTCGATACTTGCCTCATCCCATAATTTTTCTTTAATCTTGTTTAGATATTCTATAGCCTGCTTATAATCACCTTTATTTTTGTATAAGCGAGCTATTTCAAATAGCGCTTCTTCTTGAAGTTCCGAATCATTTTGACTGACCAGGGTAAGATTCATAAGAGCTTCTTCGATTCTCCCTTCCTTGGTTAAAGAAAGAGATTTCCAGTACATAGCATCCACGAAATAAGAGTCGCTTCCCGAAACATTATCAAAATATTCAATGGCTTTGCTGTGGTTGCCTTTTTCGTGTTCTATGAGTCCCATTTTATAATAAGCAAAACCGGAAAGTGAAGGGTCTGATATAGGAATTTTATTTAGATATTGGATTGCTTTTTCAATGTTTCCATTGTTTTCGCTAATATCCGCGAGATAAGAATACGCTCTGGTGGGATATTTTCCGTCGGGATATTTTTTAAGATAAGAAATAAAGGCTTTTTCCGAATCTTTGCTATTCGAGAGAAAAAGGGCTTTCGCGTGGAGAAAAACGCCCTCTTCTTCGAATTCCCCTTTGAGTTGAGAAAAGACGGAGGCGGCTTTCTCATAATTTTCTAAATCCATATAAGCCCATCCAACACTTAATTTACTGTAAGGAAGATTGGACCTGGAATAATGGTTTATGGCATTCTTGAAGTCTCCTTTAGCGTAGTACGCGTCTCCCAGGAGTAGTTCTTTTTCATTTTTATCTGTAATATTGTTTATTACTTCTATTGCCGAGTTGAAATTATTTAGTTTTATTTCAGTTTTTGCCCATTCTATAAGTAATTCTTCTTTTTTGGATGGGTATTTAAAAACGAATTCTTTGCATTTTACAGTCGCTTTTTCAAAACTCCCCAGTTTATTGAGTGCTTTAACTAAAAGTACAGAGGCTTCGGGAGCATATATGCTGTTGGAATAATTATTCATGAAATCTATCAGTTCGGGTTCCGCCAGGTCATATAATCCATCTTCGAAAAGTCCTTGCGCGTATTTGAACTCTTTAACCGGATTTAGCGCTAACATCAGGAGCAAAAAACTCATTTGTTTACCTCCTCGCATAAAGAAACACAATAACAGGCTATGGCTTCGTTTTTGCCAATGCTTCCTATACCTTCATTTGTGGTTGCTTTAATAGAAATCCTTGAGATGTCTATACCGGTTACTTCCGCGATATTTTTTTTCATTTGGGGGATATAAGGAGCCATTTTCGGAGACTCAGCTACTATCGTCGCGTCTATATTAATAACTTTCCCCGGTATTATCGTCATTGTTTGTTTAAGTAAAAATAGACTCGAGATGTCTTTATAGGTATCTTCAGTGTCCGGAAAATAAGTGCCAATATCGTTTAAAGCAAAAGCGCCAAGGATAGAATCTATAATCGAATGCAAAAGTACGTCGCCATCTGAATGCCCCAGAAGTCCGAGGGGATTTTCTATTTTGACTCCTCCTATTATGAGTTCCCGATTTTCGACCAATCGGTGTAAATCATACCCAAAACCTATTCTCATATTCATTTGTATAGATACTTAAGATAAAAGCTTTTGTCAAGGGAAAACCACCCACAACCCTTTTTTTACCACAGAGAGCACACGGAGAAAAAGTATTTGTTGTTTAAACTCAACCCACCACACCAAATCATTCTCACACAAAGACACGAAGAACACAAAGCTCTTCCGCGCAACCCTTTTTTTATTTTATGTTTTTAAAAACCGTAACTTATTCCCGTATTTACGTAAGTTTGTTCGATTGAACCATCAGAGAATAAATGGCTGTCCATTATGGACAAATTTATAGCCAGGGAACTGACTTTGTAAGTCATTCCGAAGGTGTTGAATATCTGATCATGGTTATCCCAAAAGGAATCTGATTGTATTTCCTTGGTTCTATAATCTTTCTGAGTGAAAAGCCCTCCTCTTATCGTAATTTTATTATTTATGTCATAACCCAGTCCGAAATGTATATCTTTTCTATTTACAAGATTTTCTTCTAAGGAGTTTCTTGAATATTTATAATCGAGGGATAAAGATAAAGGAATAACATCAAATTTGTAGCTAATGCCGATACCAATCTTAAAAGGAAAGATGTTTGGTTCGTTATAAGTAACTGTAGTGTCTGTTAGTTCAATACTTACATTTTCTTTTACTTCCAGTAGGTAAGTAAGACCCAGAGATAAATTTTCTAAGGGGGAAACGATAATACCAAGGTTAGGCCTTATTTTATTAAAACTTACCGAAGCAGTATTAGGTTCTGTCCATGTTGAATCAATGTCCGTATATATAGTTTCCCCCAGACCCTGTTTAGAATAAAAATTAGTATAACTTAAATCTATTCCCACCTTAAGGATGTTTTTAAACTTAAAAGTGATTGGTATAGAAAAAGAACTGATTTTAACGTTTTTATAGACGTCTAATAGACCGGTTTCAATATAACCTTCTTCAGCTGTATCGCTAATCATTGTTCCATAAATTCCTCCATAGTCTGTCTTTTTAGATTTTTCTATTCGATAGGTTATGCCGGTTTGGAAATAATCATTTATAGGCAGGCCGAGACCCAGGGAGAAATTGGGATTTAAGTTTTTGTATTTTATATCATAAGCCCAATCTATATCGTTTTTGTAAACATATTCAAAATAGAGTTGCTTTTTATTTTCTAAAGATAGGGAAGCGGGATTTATGAAGGTGCTTGAAATGTCACCTGTACTTGCTACTCCAGTATAACCCATCCCACAGGCTGATGAAGATATTCTGTTATCTGCGTAAAAGTCCCAGGAGCTTTCAAAGTCCGGAAAACTTCGGTCATATAATGTAGGTAACGCTAATAGTAAAATTATTAAGTTCATTTCTTTAAATTAAACACACCTTTTTTTAATTGTTTTATTCTAACTGCTTCTTTGCCTGCAAATAACACAAATAGAATTTTTGTTTTTTAGCTAAAACCTAAAACCCAGCACCTAAAACCTACTATTCACGCACTACTCTCTACCATTAGCTTATCTCCCTATTTCTTTCTCGACGGAATGTTTATTATCTCGAACCCAGTTATAGTACTCGGTTCTTTCGAGTTTGGAGGCAGCGTCTTTGTCCAAAACAATATTTACGTAACTATGAAGCTGTAAGGCGCTAGCCGTTATTTGACTTGTGACAGGGCCTTC
>CAYWUC010000328.1:0-1524 GCA_964461395.1 uncultured bacterium | reverse complement strand
CCCGAACCGGTTATTCTGATTTTTTTGTTGAAGATTGTTTTTAGCGCTTTTTCTATTTCGCCCTGAACGGTTCGTTTGATGGGCTGAACCTGCCAACCGAAAAATTCAGTACCATCGTATTCTATTACTATTTTTATATTTTCCATTTTAAAATTCTTAACCATATGATTACACTGATTAACACAAGATTCCCCAACCTCCTCCCTCTTTTTTTGTTTTACTAAATCCCAATTTTACCACAAAGACACAAAGCCACTCCACACCCATTTATTTTTTATTATGTTTAATTGGACCACTCCACGCAACCCCCAAAGTTACTCTCACACTGAGCCACAGAGGGCACAGAGAAAAAAGAAATTATGTTATTTTTTTAACTAAATCCCAATCTCTAAATTCAAAACCCTAAAATTTAGACGCGGATAAACGCGGATTGACAAGGTTTTTAAGATGAAATTTTGGGCTTGACATAACAATTTAGATTGTTACTATAATTATAATAAAAAATGATTTTAATGATGAATTTTTTATTATATATTAACACATATTTCCATTTTTCGTTTTTTATGAGTTTAGGTAAAACGGAAAAAGCATGAGAATAAAAATAAAATTTTCTTCCGTCAACGGTAAAATCGAAATACCGGTTAATTATAACTATATTGTTCAATCATTCATCTATAACAACATTTCAGATAAACTATCGGATTTTCTGCACAATAAAGGATACATAGATGGGAAAAGATCATTCAAAATGTTCACTTTTTCGCGCCTTCAAGGGAATTGTAACTACAACAACAAAAACAAAAGTCTAACTTTCAAAGATAATTTCGACCTATGGGTTTCGTCACCCGAAAGCGAATTTCTCGAATCGTATGCAACTGAACTTTTAAAAAACCCGGAAATAAGGCTCGGAGAGAATCAAATATATATAAACTCCATCGAAGTGAGCATGACTCCCGCTTTTGAAGAAGAAATACTTATAAAAATGATTTCACCGGTTACGGTTTACAGAACATTAGAAGACAGAAACGGAAAGAAAAAGACATACTACTTTCATCCCCGGGAATCGGAATTCCCCGAACTGGTAAGTGAAAACATCAAGAGAAAGTACAGGGCTTTATACAAGAACGACCCACCGGATACCGAACTTAAAATAATTCCCGAAAAATTGAGTAAAAGAAGCGAACAAATTACTTATTATAAAGATAAATATGTAATCAAAGGTTGGCTCGGAGTTTATAAAATCAAAAGTCATCCGGAAATGCTAAAACTCGCCTGGGACGCGGGAATAGGCTCCAAAAATCCACAGGGATTTGGAATGTTTGAGATTGTTAATGGAAAATCGTGAGTCGTGAATAGTGAATCGTGAATAGTAAATCGTGAGTCGTTAATAGTAAGTAAAGAGGGGTAAAAAAGAAAAGAATTTGGGAGAAAAAATGAGCAAAGAAAAAAGAATCGAACCAACCTTAAAAGAATGGAAGGATTTATACGAAGCGGCTATAGATTTTAGAAAAATAGAATGCTGGG
>CAYWUC010000327.1:0-2422 GCA_964461395.1 uncultured bacterium | reverse complement strand
TCTTTTTTTGTTTTGATTCCCTAACTCCCTAACCTCCTAACTTCCTAACAATTTTAATCAGTTATTTTCTTCCAGATTTTTTTCAAAAACGATTCTCTGCCGGAGCCAATCTTGTAATTTTGATATCTTACAGGACATTTTTGATAATAATCCTGATGATAATCTTCTGCCGGGTAAAATTCCTTAGCTTCTTTAATTTCGGTTACTATAGGCTTATCGAATTTACCTGATTTTTCTAATTTCTTTTTTGATTCTTCGGCTATTTTTTTCTGCTCTTCATTATGATAAAATATAGCAGTTTTGTATTGAGAACCCTTATCCGCAAACTGTCCTGTTGGATCTGTTGGGTCTATCTGCTGCCAGAATATTTCTATTAGGTCATTATATTTTATCTTTGTCGTATCAAAAGTAACCTGAACAGCCTCATAATGTCCTGTTTTACCTGAACATACTTCTGCATAAGTCGGTTTTTTAGTTTTACCTCCCGTATAGCCAGAAACAGCATCTTTTACCCCTTCGGTTTCGTCAAAAACCGATTCTATACACCAGAAACAACCACCGGCAAAAGTGGCTTTATCTAAATCTTCTTTTTCCATATTTATTTCTCCTTTTTTATTATCTCCGTTTACGGAAAACGAAAAAATAAAAGCGATTATTAAAAACCCAATTAGACTTTTTCTATTAAAAAACATTATTACTCCTTTTTTATAAAAGACTTTTTTTTAAGATGAGAAGTTCCAATAAAAAAGCCCCTACGATAATAACAGTAGGGGCTTTCAAGTAGAGTGATATATGCTCTAAATTAAGCTTTACCTGCAGAATTTAAGACATTCTCATTTTTATTTTTATACATATTTATTAAAGCTTCACGTGCGGGTCCAAGATACTTTCTTGGATCAAAATCTCCCGGGTGTTCCGCGAGGTGTTTTCTTATGGCTGCGGTCATCCATAATCTTCCGTCGGAATCGATATTTACTTTGCAAACATTATATTTTACTGCTTTCTGCAGCTGTTCTTCGGGAATGCCTACAGAGTCTTTTAGTGTGCCTCCATTGTCATTTATTATTTTTATGGCTTCAGGCGGTACGGAGGAAGAACCATGAAGAACGATCTGAAATCCGGGTATTCTCTTTTCTACTTCCTCTAAGATATCAAAACGTAAGGGTGGTGGTATGTAAACGCCGTCCTCATTTTTTGTGCACTGTTCAGGTTTGAATTTGTTGGCGCCATGCGATGTTCCGATTGAAATTGCAAGGGAATCAACGCCTGTTCTTTTTACGAATTCTTCAACTTCCTCCGGTTTAGTGTAATGGGTCACTTCCGATACGACATGTTCTTCTATTCCTGCCAGGACTCCAAGTTCACCTTCGACTGTTACGTCATGGGGGTGAGCATAATCAACGACTTTTTTAGTTAATTCTACATTTCCGTCGAAAGGTAGACTTGACGCGTCTATCATGACGGAAGAAAAACCCGATTCGATACAAGATACACAAAGTTCGTATGAATCTCCATGATCAAGGTGCAGGGCTATAGGAATTTCTTTTAAGCCCTTTTCATTAACCATATCTTTCATCATTTCGACAGCGCCCTGCCCAAGATATCTTAATAAAGTCTGGTTAGCATATTTTCTTGCTCCTTTTGATATCTGTAATATTACCGGAGATTGTGTTTCTACGCAGGCGGTAATTATCGCCTGTAATTGTTCCATATTATTGAAATTGTAAGCAGGAACCGCATATTCGCCGTTTAGGGCTTTGCCCATCATTTCGCGGGTATTAACAAATCCTAATTCCTTATAAGATACCATACTTTAGCCTCCTAATTTGAAGTTTGAATTTAAGAATTAAAACTAAGTTAATATAATAAAAAAACAACCTAACGCAATGTCTTTTATTAATTTAAGACTAATAAAAAAATCTAAAACAAACTCATGCCTTGACTTATTAGGCTATTGTTTGTAAAATTCAAATATATACAGAAAATATCACTATCGGGAAAATCATTTTTATTGAGACTTCGTGTGATTTATACGTTATTTTACTGTCTTTTAAATGCGGAAGTATTAGGAGATTTGAATTAATTGAGTAAATCTAAAAATAAAAAAAAACAATCGCATGTTGCCTTTGTATCAACTTTTTTACCAAGAGAGTGTGGTATAGCAACGTTTACAAATAATCTTGCCGGAGCAATTTCTGCTTTATACGGTTTTGAGTTAAAGAAAAACAACAAGATAGAAATAATTGCTTTAACTGATTCGGAAAGCAAATATAATTACGGTAACGAAGTATCTTTTGAAATCCAGGCTCAAAATAAGACCGATTATTTGAGAGCAGCTGAGTTTATTAATATATCTGATATAGAAGTCGTTTCGGTTCAGCATGAATTTGGAATTTATGGAGGTCCGGACGGAAAATACGTC
>CAYWUC010000326.1:0-2659 GCA_964461395.1 uncultured bacterium | reverse complement strand
CTGTTCCTGGGGTTAAAAAAAGTGGGGCAGAGTCTTCTGGCGCCCTACGGAACTTTTGTTATAAGTATGGTTAATTTTATCACAGATATATGTATATTTGGATTATTAGTATCTTATATCTTTACCGGCACTATTCTATACACGATTAACGCAGTGAGAGAATGAAAAAAAGACATTTCGTATTTATAGCAGTGGCTCTTATCCTTCTTGCTATTGCCCTTTACTTAAACCAGTTCTACGGATGGTTTATCTTTAAAACTCCCGGTTTTGATGATACTTATGTGACCCTCCGGTTTGACGATGGCTGGAAATCTCAGCTTAACGCGTATGAATTATTAAAGAAATATAATCTCACGGGTTCCATCTATATCATCAGCGGGTTTATGGGGCATGAAGGTTACATGAGTTGGGCAGATGTCGAGAAAGTTAGCGAAACAATGGAAATTGGCGGTCACACGGCGCATCACGCGGACTTGAAGAATTTAAGTACTTCACAGGATTATGAGCATGAGATAGGAGATGATTTTAGAACTCTCACAGGAAAAGGTTTTAAGGTCAAAACATTTGTTTATCCTTATGGAAATTATAATAGAACTGCTGTAGGAGTTGTCAAGAAATACTATATGGGAGCGTCGACTCAGGATGTAGGTGTAAATACGAAAGGTGCAAACCCTTTTTTCCTGAAGGATTTTACCATAAGGTCTTTTAATGGCATAAAAGATATTAAGAGAGTTTTAGTACCGGGGACGTGGACTATCTTCACTTTTCACGATGTCGGAGAACCCCATCCGCTTGCTCCTTCCGCGGTTAAAGGAAATGCTGTTTCTGTAGAATTCTTTGAAGAAATATTGAAATGGTTGAAGGAAATCGACGTAGAGGTTATTACAATTGCTGAAGGATGTGAAATGCTGGAAGAATACGCGAGCAGGAAGGAAGAGGAGAGATAAAAGAGAGCGTAAGTTGGTAAATATTAGGAAATATAGAGAAAAGGACAGGCAAGCAGTAAGAGATATTTCAGTAAAAACCTCCTTTTTGGGGAACCCGATTGAATTTTTTATAAATGATAAAAAATTAATCGCTGATGTTCTGACTCGTTACTATACAGATTATGAGCCGGAATCGTGTTTTGTTGCGGTATCTGAAGGAAAAGTCATTGGTTATCTTACCGGGTCAATCAATGTTAAAATAAAGGATAAAATTTTTAGATGCCGGATAATACCGGCTTTAATAAAGAGAGTTTTAACCAGTAAATTTTTTATAAAGAGAAATACACTAAAATTTATTTTTTTTTATTTTATTAGTTTTTTGAAGGGAGAATTTCGTACTCCCGATTTTTCGAAAGAGTATCCGGCTACTCTACATGTAAACCTGGATGAAGGTTACAGAGGCAGTGGTATAGGCAGCAGGTTAATCTTGAGATATCTTGATTACCTTAAAGAATTAGGTGTAAGAGGTATTCATTTTAGGACCATGTCCCAAAAAGCTAAGACTTTCTTTCGGAAAATGGGTTTTGATATACTATATAAAGGGAAAGTATCTTATATGCGGTATTATATGCGTAAAGATATACCGTACTATATTTTTGGTGAGAAACTTTGAGATTGCAGTCATTTGAAGAAATAAAATCGAAAAAAGAGATAAAGAGAAGTAGTAAAAGAATATTGGAGGGCTAAGAATTGCCCTCCAATATTTTTTATTCTAATTTCAAATCAGATTATTTAACTATCGAGAGTTTTAATTTGTTACCGTTTTTCTTATCGACTATAAGGTATATTCCACCTTTAACTTCTTTGCCGTCTCCATCCTTTAAATCCCAGGTGTTTGTGTTCAGTGTCAATATCTCTCTGCCCGTGATATCGTAAACAACAGCTCCTGGCAAGCCCACTTTTACTGTATTACCCGCAAGTATAATTTGACTTCTGATTTCATCTTTCTTGTCTGTATCCTCAACAATTCCGCTCTCTCTCCAGGGTGCGTCGAACCATAAATTTCCCAGAGAATCATTAAATACAACTGCTCCTCCGCCTACTGGTGCGCCGGGTGAATAAACCAGTTTCGGCATTGACCTGTTTGCTCCCGTACCAACGGAAGCAGTCCCCTGCCAATTAGTAGGTTCGTCTTCGGAAGCCCAACACCAGAAGTTCTCAAAAGATGGCGTAGAAGATGTAAAACAGTAAGTCAAATCCATCCATTGGTTAGGCGCAGCCTGATACCCTCTTATGTCGCAGAATACGGGCGATAAGCTTCCTCGCGCGAGTGTGTCAGGAATACTGTCCCAAGTATTTCCTCCATCTTCCGAATACAGATAAAGTAAATCATAATTTCCGGTGATTGAATCCTCCTCGGAATAGAAGGCATAAACTAACTGCGTGGTATCGGGCAGTGTTGTGGTAGCTCCTATTCTCGGATATTTAATTTGTCCGTGGTTATTTGTATTGACCTCAAGAATATTTATTACATCAGTAGGTGTACCTCTGTCCCTCCAGTATGTAAATTGCAGAGTCTGATTTTCAAAATGTTGGAATGTTGATAAGTGGTATAGACTGGAATCAGCAACGGCAATATCGTGGTCCTGCCATTCTGCTGCGGAGTTGGCTCGCAGGAGGTTGTTCCAATTGTATCCTCTGTCGGTGGAGCGTAAAATAATAAGAGAATCATT
>CAYWUC010000325.1:0-1577 GCA_964461395.1 uncultured bacterium | reverse complement strand
GACGAATTGGTTGAATGTGAAAAGTGCGGAAAGATTATAACCACAAAACGACATCTCGAATGGATTGCTGATCGCCTCGGAGAAAAAGCTTATGCCAATCCGACGATTGTATTGGCTAAACAGATTCAAATGAATGTTTCGGATAAAGAGAAAATGTCTGAAGTAAGCTGTGAATTTAATAGAGAAGACTGGTATAAGATACTTTGTCCTGATTGTCGCCGAGCTGCCTGGATGAAGGAAAATTTTCAGTAAAAAGAAACCACCCCTTACCACCAAAATTTTCACATGTAGAACTTGTAGTTTTTTTTAACTATACCCTAAAAAACTAAGTATTTAGACAGGATAAAAACAGGATTAACAAAATTCGTTTTTTTTCTCAGTGTCCTCTGTGGCTTTGTGTGAGATTATTTTTTGGTTACTTCTTATCGAAATCGTAACTAATTTCGAACGTATTTCCTTCTTTTTTTGTGGTTACAGCGTACCCTGAATTGTGAAAAACGGAAAGCATGTGCTGATTGTTCGTAAGCATCACCGCTTCAAATCCTTTTATTCCTCTTTTTTCCGCTATTTCGGTTAGAATGCTTAGCAAATAGGTTCCTATGCCTTTTGCCTGCCAATTGTCTCTTACCAGAAAAGAAACTTCGGCGCGGTTCTTTGATTCTATTAAATAATATCTCCCAACTCCTACAATTTCCTCTCCGCCGGTTCCCTTAGTTAGACCCACGATTGCCATATCTTTCGAAAGATCGATGTTGGTGAATTCCTGTATGAATTCGTGAGGGAATGTTTTAATGTCTTTGAAAAACCGAAATGCTATGGATTTCTCCGAACATGAATAACACATATCTCGCAACATTTTTTCATCGGTTGGCTTAATAGGGCGGAAAAACAATGCAGTACTATCATGAAGCGGTACTTTTCGCTCGAATTCTTTTGGATACTTGGACGTTTCCGGTGGCAGTTCTTTTTGATCGGAATATATATAATTTCGAGCCTTAGCTTCTCTAAGAATTTCATTACGGAAATCCGGATGTGCTATTTCAGCCAGAGCGAGGACTCTCTCTCGTATATTTTTACCGAATAAGTAGGCAATGCCGTATTCGGTTACGACGTAGTGGACATCACCGCGTGTTGTAACCACTCCCGCACCTTCGGTGAGTTTAGGGACTATTCTTGATATTGTTCCATTTTTTGCTGTCGAGGGCAGTGCAATTATAGCTTTACCGTTCTTTGCCCGGGCTGCTCCTCTGTTGAAATCGACTTGGCCTCCGATACCGCTGTAAAAATCATAGCCTATGGAATCGGAACACACCTGACCGGTCATATCAATCTCTAATGCTACATTTATGGCAACCATATTGTTATGTTGGCTTATAATAAAAGGATCGTTAACGTATTCGGAGGGTCTAAATTCAAACATCTGATTTTCATGAATGTAATCGTATAATTTTCGTGTACCATAGCAGAAACTCGCTGTTACCTTTCCACGGTTGATTGTCTTGCGTTTCCCGTTAATAATACCTTCTTCGATTAGAGGGATAATGGCATCGTTGAACATTTCGGTGTGGATACCTATA
>CAYWUC010000324.1:0-4682 GCA_964461395.1 uncultured bacterium | reverse complement strand
CACTTTATATTCTCGATGAACCCACAACCGGCTTACATGCTCATGACATCCGTTTACTATTGAAAATATTGAAACGTCTTGTCGATATGGGGAACACGGTCGTAGTAATCGAACATAATTTGGACGTTATAAAATGCGCGGACTGGGTTATCGATCTCGGACCCGAAGGCGGAGCTGAAGGAGGGAAACTTATCGGGGAGGGAACTCCTGAGGAAATCGCAAAAGTCAAAAACTCATATACGGGGAAGTTTCTGAAGGAAATCCTTTCTAAATAGAATGTAAAAATCAAACATCAAAAAGTAAAATTACAAATTAAAATTCAAAAATATATTCAAAAAAAAGGGAAACAACGAATCACACGAATAGCACAAATGAGGTCTTTTGTTTTTTAACCTAGGACCCGAAACCTGGTACCTGGTATCTAAAATAACCATAGAGTACACAGAGATAAAACGAACGTACAGAGACCACAGGGGATTTTATTTTGTTTTTAACTAAATCCTAAACCCTAAAATGGGACGCAGATTTTAAAGGATTTTTTTATTGTTTATTTAACCCGAAACTCAAAACTTTAACTTACACGAATTATATAAATAATTTTCATGTGTTTTTTAGAATTTTTTGCGCGGCTGCGTATGCCGATGAAAACGCGAATTGTAGATTATATCCGCCGCTTTCGCCGTCGACATCAAGTACTTCACCTATAAAATACAAACCTTTATATAGTTTTGATTCCATACTCCGTGGTTCTATTTCTCTGCAGTCAACTCCGCCGGCCGTGACCATAGCTTCATCAAAATTGCCGGCGCTTTTTATACACATAGGAAATTCGCAAAGTAGAGTAAACAAATAAAGTAAATTTTTTTTATTTAATTGAGATAGTACCGCGCCGGTAGAAACTTCCGCCTCTGCCAGTACTGCGTCAGCTAATCTTTCGGGCAGAAAACGTTTGAGCAATGTTCTTATGAAGAGATTTCGTTCCTCGGAGCAAACATTTAAAAAATCCGCTTTAAATTTTTCTTTATTTTGTTCCTGCGTGAAATTAATTAGTAATTGGTCGCCATCGTTTGCGTAGCGCGATAAATGCAGTATCACAGGTCCGGAAAGACCTTTATGAGTCAAAAGCAGATCTCCGTTCATAGTTACAGCGGGGGTTTTTTGCGGAATAAGTTTGACCTCGATATTTTTAAAAGAAATTCCCGCGCAATTGCGAAAATGATACTTATCTATAACAAAAGAAGCTAATGCGGGTCTGGGCGTAACTATATTATGGCCTAAAAACTTGGCAAAATTATACCCATCTCCCGTAGAACCGGTAGCCGGATATGATCTGCCTCCGGTAGCGATCAGTAGATTGCGCGAAGTAAAATGTTTTTTTTTGCTGAATACTTTATAGGCACTGTTTCCCGGGCACTCAAGCTTAGAAGCAAACGCATTATACTCTACTTTAACACCCGCTAAGAGGCAGTTATTTACCATGCACTCACGAATCTCAGCCGCTTTTTTCGAACGGGGAAATATTTTTCCATTATCATCCGTAAAAAATGTTATACCCGCGGCCTGAAAAAGCTCCATCAGACGATTATTGTCAAAAGCATACAGAGAGTGCTTTACAAAGCGTTCTTTTTCAGGATAATGGCAGAAAAAATCCTCTATCCTGCCTGCGTGTGTAAGGTTGCATTGTCCCTGTCCTGAGAGCAGTAATTTTTTTCCGGCAGTATCGTTTCTCTCAAGTAAAAGGACCTCAAGCCCGCCGCCGGCAAGCAACTGAGCCGCAAACAGACCGGCAGGCCCGGCTCCAATTATAATCGCGTCATATATTTTTCCCATTCATAATCTCCTATATCTTTATACAAATAGTCCAATCTCATGGAAAATCCAGCATCGCCACCCTTATATTTTACGATTTTTACACTTCAAGTCAATGTACCCTTTTATTGTACTCTTTAATAAAATATAACTACACTCAGAGTTTTTATTTTTGTTTTTCCTATTCAACCATTCAACTATTTGACCATTCAACCGATCCGAAGGATTATCAATCCGCAGGATCCCCCCCTTGAAGATTCAAGCAAAAACGCGTATATTTATACTAACGAGATAAAAATGAAATGTCCGAATTGTAAAGAAACTGAATTAACTCCGGTGATGACTAAAAACGGAGTGGTAGTAGATTATTGTCCTCGATGCGAAGGTATCTGGCTGGATAGGGGGGAGCTGTTTTATTTTACAAAAAATCCTAAATTCCTCCGTTGGAGAATTAGAGATGGATTAAAAAAATCCAGACTATCTAAAAAATTAAATCCCCATACTCAAACTCCTCTTAGTGAACTTCCTTTAAGAGGAGATGAAATGATAATTTATTACTGTCTTAAAACAGGCGGAGTTTGGATAGATAAAGAAGTGCTCGAACAATTCTTACAAGAAAAGAATTTCTTCCTCAAAATAGAAATAGATAAAAACACTTTTCCGTCAGAACTCAACAAACCTAAAGGCCCTCCATTCCATTTACCTAATCTGGTTCTTACTTCCGGTGTAACCCTTTTACTTCTTTACGGTTTACTTTCTTTAATATTTATTACACTTGTAAATATGGGCTATCTTGAACCCACTTTGGCTTTAATTATCGGAATCGGTTTCGCGTTTATACAATTTATATTTTCACCATTTATAATGGATTTAACTTTAAGATTTTTGTATAAAATGAAATGGACTCCACTCGAAAAATTACCCTCTCATTTGCAAACTTTCATAAAAGATCTTTCTCCTAAATGCAATATCAGGGTTCCGCGTTTTGGAATAATATATGATGGTTCCCCAAATGCTTTTACATACGGACATACACCCAATAACGCGAGGATTATAATAACCTCGGGACTTGTCGATTTGCTTGGAGAAAAGGAACTCGAAGCGGTAGTAGCACACGAGGTCGGGCATGTTGTCCACTGGGATATGCTTATCATGACTATAGTTTACGTTGTTCCTCTGGTTCTATACTATGTTTACCGTAGTTTAATTCGAATTAAAACAAGCGGAAAAGATAAATCCGCGCCATTTCGGTACGGTATTGCTATAGGTTCTTACATTCTTTATTTGATTTCCGAATATGTTGTTCTTGGATTTTCCCGTGTAAGGGAATTTTTTGCCGATAGATTCGCGGGCGATAATTGCAATCCTGCCAATCTGGCTTCTGCGCTGGTTAAAATAGGCTACGGTCTCGCGGGAAAAGGTAAAAAGAAGAAAGAAGACAGGAGACCTCAGTTAGAGTCGGTAAAAGCAATGGGAATATTCGACCCCACTTCCGCGGTTTCTTTGGCAATCTCATCTTATCATCCGGGGTATATGGGAGGAGATGTGGATAAACGTACCTTACAAAGAGTTATGAGATGGGACCTATGGAGTCCATGGGCAAAATATTATGAACTGCATTCTACTCATCCTTTAATTGCCAATAGGTTGCTTGCTTTAAGCAGGCAAGCTGAAACTAAAGGTAGAGTTCCTTATATACTTTTCAACGAAAAGCGTCCCGAAAGTTACTGGGATGATTTCTTTCTCGATTTTATAATTGTGTTATTACCTATAATTGCTATTGCCATAAGTGCAGTTCTCTTTTTTATAAAACAGGATTTTTTGTATCTTGAATTAGGTGTTTTTTTATTGGGAGGAACTTATCTCCTGAGAACTTTTTTTTCTTATAATTTTTCTTTCTTTCCCGGGATGAAAGTCTCGTCACTTTTAAAGAAAGTTAAGGTTTCAGGTGTACGTCCGGTACCCTGTACTGTAAACGGGAAAATTATAGGTAGAGGTGTACCGGGGCTAATCTGGAGTGAAGATTTCGTACTGCAGGACGATACGGGTATAATATTCCTCGATTACAGACAGCCTCTGGGTATCTGGAATTTCTTGTTCGGATTACTGAGAGCAAAGCAATATCAGGGCGAAGAGGTAAAAGTTACGGGCTGGTATCGCCGTTCGCCGACTCCTTATATAGAGATAAAAAACATGGAAACATCGACGGGTAAAAGCAATTGTCATGTCTTTCATGTAAAAATTGCTTTTGGAATAATTCTTACACTTCTCGGCATAGCACTTCTTATTTTACGTTAATAAAACCCAAAAGGAGGTTTTATGAAAAGACTCGTATTATTATTAATATTTTGTCTTCCTGTTTTCTTATCCGCTCTTATAATAGACCATACCTGCGTTGATATAACACAAATTCCCGAATCCGCGATACTAAATGCTAAAGATTCACTTCATATAGCCTATGGGCATACTTCTCATGGATGGCAAATCACGTACGGTATGGATGGGCTTATTGATTTTGCCAACGATGGAGGAAAAGGTCTTTCTTTGCCGGATAGTATTTTTGCTTTTAACCCCGGAGGCACAAATGGAGCTCTTGATCAGCGTGATGGGGTAATGGCTAATGATGTCGGATATTATCCCGGGTGGGTCAACGAGACCAGGAGTTACCTTGGGGACCCTGACATTATAACCGGCAGAGGAACCAGTCATCCAGAAATCAATATAATTATGTGGTCGTGGTGCGGCCAGGTAAGCGGTACGTATTGTGGCGGCGTTCTATGGGACCAGTATCTTGGGCCTATGACGCAACTCGAAGAAGATTATCCCAATGTTACTTTCATATATATGACGGGACATGTCGATATAACACAGGA
>CAYWUC010000323.1:0-8020 GCA_964461395.1 uncultured bacterium | reverse complement strand
AGATGTCAATTTTATGCCGGGAATAGCTTTTGCTACTTCATCCAGAATTTTTTTCTGGGTCTCATCGTCCGCGCCCGCCATTCTGGCAGCTTCGAGAGCCTGCTTAAAAAAGCATGATATACATTCAAGATATGTTTTCATTTAATTATATACCTCAAACACTATTAGGCGCTTGCTGAGCAGCTACAATTATAGGATACATAGTGGGAGCACTGGTTAGATACGGATGTGTAGCTACCTGAAGGGTTTCCAATTCGGTCGCGGACACTCTCTGCTGAATAGCCAAACCTATGATATTTATAATCTCACCTGCAGACATCCCTCCGGAAACCTGGCCTCCCATGAGTATCCCCGATTGACGTGAAAAAATAAGCTTGACTTTCACTTTGTTTGCTCCCGGTAAAGTACCAGGATGCTTATCGATTCCATTTGCCTCGCCTATAACTACTTCAAAGTTTTCTTTCCTAGCCGTATTCTCGGTAAGACCCGCCGAGCCTAAAACCAAACCATTGACATAAGTAGAATAAATGGCGATGGTTCCTTTATTTTCTCTTACTACTTTCAATTTAAACAGATTAGCGCCGGCAATTCTCGCCTCAGCAGTAGCCGTAGAGGCAAGCATAATAGCGGTATCTTTACGGGTATAAAAATCCCTTTTGCCAGCACAATCGCCCACGGCAAAAATATCCGGATCTGAAGTCCTCATATATTCATCGACCCATATACCTTTACCTTTCCCTCTATCTAAACCGGCATCGAAAGCCAATTTTGTATTCGGGGCTGAACCTACACCTAAAATAATACTATCCACCTCCAATTCTTTTCCGCCGGAAAGGCGAACTTTTTCAACCTTCTTGTTGCCGAGAATTTCTTCGATTTTAGTATCTGTTAAAACATTAATATTCTGAGAGGTGAGTTTCTGTTCCACAATCTCTGAAAATTCAGGATCGAATGAATGACTTAAAAGAGAAGGAAGCATTTCCAAGAGAGAAACCTTTAATCCGTCGATTTCTGAAATTTCATCGGCAAATTCGACTCCTATAAATCCTCCGCCGAGGATCATAACATGATTGGAACTCTTGATTTCATCGATTTTTTCTTTCAAATAATCCATATCTTTATAAATCGCGTAAACTCCTTCTTTGTCTATACCGGGAATAGGTGGAGTTACAGGTATCGAGCCGATAGCGAGAATTAACTTATCGTAAGTATATTTATCTCCATTCTTTGTTATTACTTCTTTTTTGTTACGATTTATTCTGAGAGCTTCATCTATTTCTAAATCGATTTCATTTTTCTCTAAAGCGGCATTGCCGAGCTTGTTTTCATCCGGATTTTTCAAACTTGAAAACATATAAGGTATACCACAGGGTATACAACCATTTTCGACATCCTTCATCAATGTAATTTTCTTATCAGGATAATATCTCCTTGTGGTTACAGCACTAATTATTCCCGCTGGTCCGCCGCCTATAACCAGGACATCCATTTTTTTATTCATAAATCTTCTCCCTTAGTCTTTTTCAATACTATAGAGTTCCTTTTTCTTTCTAATGCAAAATCCCTTAAAGGGCAGTCCTGAAAAATCAGTGCCGGTATTTTTCTACAATAAGGTTATTCTTTTGTTCTTACACTAACAAAAACAGACCTCTTTTCAACAATACTAAAGCTATCCGTTATACTTAAATTTAAAAAACAACGGATAATATAATTAAATCGTCTATTTTTTGACCATTTTAGCTCCGCATTTTGGGCATTTCTGCTCATAACACGGAACCCCGACCTGATGAGGTTTCTCTGCTCCGCATTTAGGGCAAACACATTTCCCAACTGGACCTGACCCCGGACGATTTCCTCCCATTCTACCGCGACCACCACCGCTTCTACCCATCCCTTTTCCTGTTCCTTGACCTGATGGTCCTGTTCCATCTCCTAATGGCATTTTTGTTTCCTCCTATGTTTTAGTTTCTCTTAATTAAAGAAACCATATCAACAGTTTCCTTTTTTCCCGCCTTTCTTTTTTCCTACTCCTTTTCCACTAGCTCTTCCTTTACCTTGTCCTCTTCCATCCCTTGGCCCTTTTGATCCGCTTCTTGGTCCTGCTTTGTCTTTATTTGGCATAACAATTACCTCCTAATTATGTTCTTTGAATATTCTATCCAATACCTCAAAGAACTGTATTTTCTATCTTTTTATCCTGGAAGCGAAATTGCATCGTTCGGACACGTATTAACGCACGCTCCGCAATCTATACACTCATCATTAACAACAGCCTTTTCATTTTCGATGCTCAATGCCTCAACAGGGCAAACATCCACACAATCTCCGCATCCGATACATTTCTTTTTGTCTATACTAATAGCCATTATTCCTCCTTTTTCTTTCCTGGCGACATTCCAAATTTCTCGTTTACTGTTGGTTTTTCGATCGACTTTAACTCGCCATTGTTATATTTTTCAACCGCATCATTTACGTTACCCGACACTCCTGTAATTACACTTATACCAGCTTCTTTTAACACCTGAAAAGCATTTGGTCCAACATTTCCGGTTATAACCGCTTCTACGTCTTTATTCGCCACAAACTGTGCCGCCTGAATTCCTGCACCTCCGCCAGCTTGCATATAAGAGTTTTGAACAGACTCACTCTCCATATTATCCGTATCGACGATTATAAAATAAGCAGCTCTCCCGAATCTCGGATCTATTTCCGCATCCAAATTATTGCCTTGTGATGTAACACAAATTTTCATTTTTTAACTTCCTCCTGTTTTTCTGTCTTTTCTATACCGTACCCTTTTCCCAAACCCGGGCTACATAGACTTTCTTTACTTTCTAAAGATCCGTCTCTAAGTTTTTCCAGTATTTCTTCAACTGTTCCGGTAATACCCACAATTGTATCTATTCCATATTGACTGAAGAACCCCATCGCATTTCTTCCCATTCCTCCGGCAATAATACAACCAACACCCCTTTTATGCAAAAACTCAGGTATAGCCCCCGGATGATGACCCGGATTATCTACAATCTCTTTATTCTTTATTTCGTTTCCTTCTATTTCAACAATCGTAAAAGAAGGACATCTTCCAAAATGCCCGGATACATGTTTTCCATCTGTAGAAATAGCAATCTTCATGCGTCAACTCCTCCTTTTTGACTCTCTACTCTGCATTTTTCACATAAGCCATAAAAACGAACAAGATGATCGGTGATCTCGAAATTGTATTTCTTGGCAAGCACTTTTTCCGTTTTTTTAAACAATTTTTCTTCTTCATCTATAAAATCCTTATAATCTATTGCTCTTTTACATTTAGTGCAGACAAGGTGATGATGATGCCCTTCCTGTTCCGGACCTGAAGACAGCTCATACCTCGCCTTTCCATCCCCAAAATCGAATCTTAAAACCAAGCCTATATGCGTAAGTAAATTTAAAGTCCTATATACTGTAGTTAGGCCAATATCGGGATATCTCTTATGCACCTCCAAAAAAACATCTTCAGCACTTAAATGTTTCTTTTCCTTGCTCAATACATCTAATATTACCTGTCTCGGTACCGTAATTCTACACCTATGTTTTCTTAAGTTACCGTCCCACCATCGGGGACCCATACCATGTCGTCTTCCATTCATTAATTCACCTCTAATTTATTGAAAATGATTTTCATTAACAAATATAATAAAAAGAGTTTTTATTGTCAAGGGCAAACGCTTTTTCAATTTTTCTCTTCCAAATCCCTAGCAAGAGTTTTTCCTTTTTTGTATACGGAAACAAAGTTAAACGGTATAAGTATTTATCAAAAACCGCCTATGCAAATCTCAAACGATTTAATTTATTGAAAATACGCAGCCCTTACAATCGTTTAGGGCTTACTCATTCATCGAAGGATAAAACCGCTCCTTTATCTGCACTTTGAACAAAATAAGCATATCTTGCCAGCCATCCTCCTTTCACTTTCGATTTAAAAGGAGTCATTTTCTTTTTTCTTTCTTTCAATTCTTTTTGTGAAACTTTGACATTTATTGCTTTTTTATGGACATCTATTTCTATCACATCGCCGTTTTTGATCAATCCTATTTCTCCGCCACTGGCTGCCTCCGGAGACACGTGTCCTATACAAAGTCCTCTGGTACCTCCCGAAAAACGACCATCGGTGATTAAGGCGGCTTTTATCCCCGCTCCGCTTATTGCCGAAGTAGGAGAAAGCATTTCCTGCATTCCGGGACCCCCCTTTGGCCCTTCGTAACGAATAACCACCACATCGCCGTCTTTAACTTTATTATTCAATATGGCTTCTAAAGCTTCTTCCTGGGAGTTGTAAACTTTAGCTCTCCCTTCAAAACTCAACATATCTTTATCTACTCCACTCGTTTTAACAACGGAACCATTTTTAGCGATATTGCCAAAAAGGACTGCCAGACCTCCTTCAGTAGAAAAAGCTTTATCCGCGGGTCGGATAACCTCTCCGTCGGGGTCGGAAGATTTCAACACATAATCACCTAAAGTTCCGTAAACAGTTTTAGCCCTAAGGTCTAATTTAGAACGCCCGCTATCATAAACAGCTTTTAAAATAGCACCCATTCCTCCCACTCTATCAATATCTTCCATATGGATTTCCGGTCTTGAAGGCGCGACTTTAACCACGTTCGCGGTTGTTTTTGCCAATTTGTTAAGGTAATCGAGATTGTATCCGATACCCGCTTCGTGTGCCAACGCCAACAGGTGTAAAACTGTATTTGTCGACCCTCCCATAGCCATGTCCAAAATAAACGCGTTGTCGAGCGATTTCCTATTTAGAATATCCAGTGGTCTAATTTTATTTTTCATAAGAAAAATAAGTTTTTTAGCGGCTTCGCATACGAGAGCTATCCTTTCAGGATTTATTTCAAATTGTCTCTTTTTCCCTTTTAATCTTTTAGTGGCCGGTATCGAACCATTTCCCGGTAAAGCAAAGCCCAACACTTCTCCCAGAGAATTCATCGAATTCGCTGTAAACATACCCGCGCAACTCCCATAACCAGGACAGGCTATTTCAGCCAGCCCTTCCAATTCTTTCCTTTTCATTTTACCCGAGCTGTACTTGCCGACAGCTTCGAAAACAGAGATTAAATCTGTATTATCTTGCCCGGCTAACATCGGTCCGCCGCTGACGTATATCGAAGGAATATTAATTCTAACCATAGCATTATACATCCCGGGAACAATTTTGTCGCAGTTACCCAGACCAATCCAGGCATCGGGAGGGTGCGCCCCGATAATAGTTTCTATCTGGTCGGCGATTAATTCTCTCGAAGGCAAAGAATATTTCATGCCAAAATGTCCCATGGCTATACCATCACAAATAGCTCCGCCGATATTCGTATACCACACATTCACATCATGCTTTTCTAATTCTTCTTTTAAAACAGTTCCCAATTTATCGAGGTGAGCGTGTCCCGGAATCTGTGTAGTATAGGAATTTACTATAGTAACAAAAGGTTTTTTTAAATCTTTTAAGGATTCAATAACGCCTTCCGCGATCATAAGGCACGCTCCCGGCAACATGTGAGCTCCTTCTCTATAAACACCGCTTCCCTTTTTTCTGACGTTTGAGATACCTCTATTTATTGTTTTTCCTTTCATTTTTACTCCTTTTTTAAACAAAACTTTTTAACAAACGAAATTTCAGAACAATTAGTGAGGAATACCTTTAATATGCAAAAGAAGATGTTCCATGTTTCCTTTCAAATTCTCAATCCAACCATAATTAGAATCTTTTTTAGAATCCAAATCTTTAACATAAGGTTTAATGTCCAGCAGAGGAGTATTATCAAATACATCCAATCCCAAAGTAAAAATTTTGTTGCCTATTATTTTTTTTATCCTAACAACACTTAACCCTATAGGGTTTGGACGCTCGGGTGTCCTGCTCGCAAACAAACCAACCTTTTTATTATCGATCCACGCGGGATCTACAATCATAGGGGTTTCTTCTTTGGCGCGATCAAGATAGTATATAATATATATATATATATAAATTTTTCAAGTTCAGCAAGACCTTCAACGTATGCATTGTCAATAATAATACAAAATTCTCCTTTGTCTTCATCTATAGGTTGAAAAGGGGCGTCGTCTATATAAGGAGTTTTTATAACTCCTATCTTTTTAAATTTTATCAGTCCATTATGTTCATACATATAAACTTTACACCTTAGTTTTCCTCGATAAAGTTTTTGATTTGAACCCCCCAATTTTGTCCAAGCATTGGATGAACGAATCCTCCGCCTCCTAAAGCCAAAATTTTGAATTTGTGCTTTTCTTGTAAATCCATAAGGAGTTTTGAGGCATAATCATAGCTATCCATGGTTAATTGCATGCTGGAGATAGCACATTCTTTTGAACCGTCTACTCCCATTTGCAGTATGAGAATCTCCGGTAGAAAATCGTTGATTAGCTTAGATACCTGGTTAAATTTTGAAATAAACTCAGTATCGTTACAAAAGGGCGAAAGGGGAAAATTTCTATTAAAACCTTTGCCTTCGTCGACGCCTGTTTCATTTTCGTATCCACTTCTAAACGGATAAAGTGTATTCGGATCCTGGTGAAAAGAAATGGTATAAACCTTAGAACTATTATAAAAAGCCCGCTGGGTACCATCACCATGATGGGCATCATAATCAATTATCATAATCCTCTTTATATTTTTTTCTTTTAATAAATAGTTAGCGGTAATGGCAATATCGTTAAATATACAAAACCCCCTGCCTTTATTTTCAAAAGCGTGATGCCATCCTCCACAAATGTTTAAAGCGACGTTAAATTGCTCATCCTCTATAAGATAATTTGCCGCGGTAACTGAAGCACTCACACTCAATAAGGCAATATCGTAAATACCTTTAACCGCAGGAACTTCCTCACCAAAAGAATCATTGCCTGTATTACTAACCTCCTTAACTTTCTTTATATATTCAGGCGTATGAAAAAGTCTAACGACATCTTCTGAAATTATCTCAGGTTTTTTTATAGTAAGATTATCTAACAGATTTAATTTTTTAAATTCTGCCAATGCTTTTTCGTATCGGTCTCCTCTCATAGGATGTCCATAACCAAAATCCAATTTTTTAAAATCTTCACTATAAATCAATGCAATATCGTTCATGATCGATTGAAAAAAAGTGTCTGTCCCCTTTTTTTTATCATATTGCTTTAATTAGCACAACTAATGCAAGAATTATAATAAGTATTGTAAGTCCAATTTTTAACCAGATAGGTTTTGTTTTTAATGAAACCCTACTTCCTACTCTTGCTCCTGCCATTGAGCCTATTAGGACACAGAATGCTGGCAACCAGATTATATCCCCTCTATGCCAGTATATTGGTATAGCACCAAAGGCAGTAAAAATTGATACAGTTAATGAAGTGGCAATTGCTTTATGAGTATCAAGACCCAAATTTTTAAAAAGGGCTGGAAAGATTTGACCGCCACTGCCGCCCCTTAAACCTGTTATAAAACTCACAAAAAAAGAAGAACCAAAGATATTTTTCTTAGTAGGTTTAATCTTTTGAGTAAGCTTTGGCACAATTTTATCTAAATGGATGCCAAATGCGACTATAAAACAAAGCGCAACAAAGATAATGGATAAGATTAGTGTCGGAATACACCCTACAGAATATGCTCCAATTACTTCTCCTGAAACACCTCCAATAATGGCATAGATAACTATTTCCTTTGCAATGTTTCTTCTTTGGGTTACAGCACCTACAAACGATGCAAAAGGAATAACAAGGAAATTAATTCCAAAAGCACTCAGCAAAGGCAAACCTGCAAGATTAAGCAAAGGTATTCTTACAGTTCCGCCACCAATTCCAAACATACCACTCATGAAACCTGCAAAAAGGCCGATCAGAAGGTATATTATCATTAATGTTATCTGCATTATATTTTATCATCCATATTTTGATCCGTTTCTTTGCCCCCGATTTCACTTAACGTTCCCAGCATATACGAAGTTTTGGTGAAGCCGAAATTTGGGCGAACGAAGTG
>CAYWUC010000322.1:0-1968 GCA_964461395.1 uncultured bacterium | reverse complement strand
AGGCTCTCGGAAGATTTTTCGGTATCGCCGCTATTTTTTCCCGGATGCAGAATGATTTTCGGAATATTTAATTTTTTTGCGACAAGAATAACTTTTTCTACTTCTCTAATCGATTTTGTTCTCATCCATTCATCAACATCTGCTATATTTACCCAGAGAGGATGGTGAATAGAGGTACCTGTTAAAGATTTTTTCTTCAAAGTATTTTTCAATTTCTTGATTTCCTTTTCATCTTCGTAATTAAAATGTTTTTTTTCGCATCTAATTTCTACGAATCGAAAGGAACTATTTGCTATTAACTCTAACCCGGAGAAAATATCTTTATCATATGTTATAGTGGTAGATATTCCTAAATTAAACATGGGGAAAATAATATGATTATAGTGATATTTTGCAAGGGGTGTTAAAAGAATATCCTATACCAAAAAAAAGTTTTCCTTCGGGAGAACGCAGAGGTCCTTTGGCCTTCAAATAGTATTTAAAGAAGGAGTAAAATATTCCGTTTTTTTTCTGTTTAAAGAAATTTATTTCCGGACATATAAGGTAGTAGGTTTGTCTCGGATTATCGTTTGATACAGTATATTCCAATTCTATAGAAGCCAGGCTGAAAGAATTAATTTTTTTTCCCGCGGAAAGTATAAGCCGGTGCCTATAATAGGGTTTAGAATTAAGCCAGTCGACAAAGATACCCTGCGGGTAAAATATGTAATCGGCTTTGTAATAGTAGTTTTCTGAAAGACGATAAGAATGGTCTTTTATATTAGAAAATTCAAAGTATAAAGCGTTAAAAACAACCTTTCCCTCTTCGAGCTGTCTGTCTATTATATGTCTGCACCAGTGGTCTAAGTAAAAAGAGAAATATAACTTTTTTGTGTACTGAAAACCTATAATTATCGAATGAGTAGAAAACGCGGGATCGAACACCACTTTTCCTTTTTGCTCTGCCATCTCGAGATAAGAAGAATATTGAGCAAAAAAATCGATATTATCATTCATTCTAATAAGGTAAGACCTGATCCATACCGATACGTCGACGTTATAAAGAGTATCCTGTGTTGGATAGTATCCGAGAAAAGCGTCTCCGCTTCCCAAAAGAGGAGCAGAAAAAAAAGATAAGATAATAAAAATCATTTATTTTTGTTTTTTTTAAATGGTTCGTTTGCCAGCTTATCCGCGACAGAGTTTTTTTCTCGAGGGATATGAGTGATTTCCCAATTTTTGAAGCCCAATAATTTGCCCTTGATTTTAATATATAGTGATTGAAGCCTTTGGTCTTTTATTTTGTACACCCCGTTTATTTGGCGGGCAAGAAGTTGGCTGTCGGTATAGAATTTTACTGATAAAAGGTTTAATTTTTGACACTCTGTAATTGCTCTTAGTAGAGCTGTATATTCCGCTACATTGTTTGTTGTCACTTCGATTTTTTCGGATATTTTACTTATTTCGTTTTCGTTTTTATCCAATATTAAGACACCGATACCGGCAGGACCGGGATTGCCTTTTGAGGCACCATCGATAAAGACTTTAGCTACTCTATCCATTTATAAATCAGAATTCTTCCACAGGATTGGCAGGCAATGATTCTATTTCCTTTCCTTACTTCCGCGAATAATTGAGGAGGCATGGTGGAATGACATTCGGTACATTCAGAGTCTTCTATTATAGAGGCTCCGGTTCCCCTGGATTTTTTTATTCTATCATATTTACGAAGCAAATTGTCGTCTTTAAGCCTTGCGGCTATTCTCTTCCTTTCATCTTCTTTTATAATTAAATCTTCTTTTGATTCGTTAAGTTGTTTTTGTAATGATTCTTTTTCTTTTTGAAATGCCTGTGTTTTTGCTTCCAAAGCATTATTCCCTTCATCCATTTGCTTTTTTACTTCGTCTTTTGCAAAATAAACTTCTAATAATTCATCTTCGGTTTTTGAGATTGCTTCCTCTGTATCATCTATTTCCTTTTTTAAGATAA
>CAYWUC010000321.1:0-2961 GCA_964461395.1 uncultured bacterium | reverse complement strand
TTTTCCGGCTTTTTTAAAGGGGACGGAACACCTTGATAATATTTTACGGGTCTTACACACGCGTACAGATTCAACAACTGCCTCAAAGACACATTTAAACTTCTGTATCCTCGCCCAACAGGTGTAGTCAGAGGACCCTTGATTGCTACGTTAAAGTATTTTATGGCTTTCAAAGTATCTTCAGGTAAAGGTTCTCCGTATTTTTGAGTAGCTTTCTCTCCCGCGAAAATTTCAAACCACTCAATTTTTCTTCTGTCTTTATACGCCACGGCTACAGCCTGATTCCATACTTTCATAGAAGCGTTCATTATATCGGGCCCTATACCATCACCTTCAATAAAAGGAATTATCGGGTTGTCGGGAACATTTAACTTCCCTTCTTCAATTCTTATTTTTTCGCCTTTTTCTGATATTACAAGTTTTCCAAAATCTATCACTACTATTTTCCCCTCTAATTATTCTACCTTAAAATCACCATATTTTTTAATGTGTTCTTCTATACCTCCATCTTCTATCAACTTTTTCATAAAAGATGAAATCGGAGAAAAAGTTAAAACTTTGCCGTTATTTTCATCTTTAATTTCTCCTTTATCGAGATCTATTCTTAAATTATCTCCTTCTTCTATCTCATCAGTATTACTTACCAATAAAGGTAAACCTATATTAAACGAATTCCTATAGAATATTCTGGCAAAAGATTTTGCTATAATACAGGAAACACCCGCGATTTTTATTACTCGCGGCGCGTGTTCTCTGGAAGATCCTAATCCGAAATTTTTCCCGGCAACGATAATATCTCCTTCCCCAACTTTAGAAGCAAAAGAAGAGTCGGCATCCTCTAAAACATGCTTTGCCAATTCTTCGAGATTACCCCGGAGGTGAAAATATCTTCCCGGAGTTATATGATCCGTCGAAATATCATCTCCGAACTTCCATGTTTTTCCGGAAATCACAAGACTCATTTTAAATACCTCCTCGGATCCGCGATTTTTCCTTCTATAGCACTAGCCGCGGCAGTCGCGGGAGAACCAAGATAAATAAACCCTTTAGGATTTCCCATTCTACCCAGAAAATTCCGGTTCTGTGTCGATAGCACTCTTTCTCCGTCAGCCAAAATACCTTTATGTATGCCCACACAGGGTCCGCATCCGGGGGACTCGACAGCTGCTCCCGCTTCGATGAAGATTTCGATCAATCCTTCCTGTAATGCTTCTAAAAAAACCTCTTTTGAAGATGGAACAACTATCAACCTCGTATCAGGATGTCTCTTCTTACCTTTAAGTATAGACGCGGCAATTCTCAAATCTTCCAGCCTGCCATTTGTACAGGTTCCTATAAAAACCTGATCCATTTTTATATCATCTATTTCAGAAATACCCTTAACATTATCGACTGTATGTGGAAAAGCTACCGATGGCTCGAGTTTATTTACGTCTATCTCAATAACATTCTCGAAATCCGCGTCAGAATCGGATTTTATCTCCCTGAATTTATCTTCCCTATCTCTTGATTTAAGATATCTTCTTGTAATTTCATCGGGCGCTATAAGCCCTGTTTTTCCTCCGGCTTCGATAGCCATATTTGTTATTACGAACCTCGACGACATGGAAAGATCTTCTATTGTCTCCCCTTCAAACTCCATAGCCTTATAAGTAGCTCCGTCTGCACCTATCTTCCCTATTATGTTAAGAATTATGTCCTTTGAATAAACACCTAGAGGGAGCTTGCCTTTTATAATAAACTTATGTGTTTCCGGTACTTTCAGCCATACTTTTCCCAGAGCAAAAGCGAGCGCGATATCAGTCGACCCCATACCCGTAGAGAAAGCGCCGAGCGCTCCGGAAGTACAGGTATGAGAATCAGCCCCAACAACTAAATCGCCCGGGTTAACCCAATCTTCGACCAATCTCTGGTGACAAACACCTTCACCGATATCAGAAAGGTAAGCCCCCGTCTTTTTAGAGAATTCTCTCAATAATTTCTGTGAGTTCGATAATTCTTTCCTTGAACTCGGAGACGCGTGATCTATAAAAAGTATAGAATTTTCTTTATCGAAGACCTTTTCCATTCCCATTTTTTTTAACTCACCAACAGAAAGCGGACCGGTACCATCCTGCGCCATTACAACGTCGACTTTTGCTACAACAAATTCTCCGGCATGAACTTCCCTACCCGCGTGCTCAGAAATTATTTTTTCAGATATTGTTTTACCCAATTTTCATCTCTCTTCTATAGGTATATATTTAACATTAACCGGGCCGTTATAGATACCTCGAGGTCTGAATATTCTATTAGATTCTCTGTACTCGAGTATATGCGCTATCCAACCGGCAGAACGAGCCAGAGCGAAAATGGACGTAAACAAATCGGTAGGAATTCTTAGTGCCCTATATACAAAACCCGAGTAAAAATCGACATTCGGATATATACCTTTCGGTCCGAACTTCTTTTCCATAACCTCTTCAACCTTCAACGCGGTTTTAAACAATACTTCATCTCTTTTATCGGTCAAATCTCTGGCGTATTTTTTAAGAATACGAGCTCTGGGGTCTAAAGCCTTATAAACTCTATGTCCAAACCCCATTATTTTTTTCTTTTCCTTCATTGCTTCGTTTATGTAATCTTCAACGTTCTCCGGACCCCCTATTCCCTCCAGCATACGTATAACCTGTTCATTGGCACCTCCATGAAGATAACCCTTCAGCGTACCTATCGCAGTTACAATAGAAGAATAAACATCCGAAAAAGTTGAAGAAGTAACCAGTGTTCCGAAAGTCGAAGCGCAAACACCATGTTCAGCATGCAGAATCAAACAAAGATCCATAATTCTCGCTTCTTTTTCTTCAGGTTTCTCTCCGGTAAGCATCCAGAGAAAATTAGCCGCATAGGAAAGTTTATTATCCGGAGGAATCGGACCTTTTCCCTGTCTTATACGGTCAAACGCTGCTATGTAAGAAGGTA
>CAYWUC010000320.1:0-5899 GCA_964461395.1 uncultured bacterium | reverse complement strand
ATGATAAGGGTCAGATATTTTATATCTCCACCCCGGATCGTGAACCATACACGAATTAATAAAAAGGACTAACAAAATGAAAAATTTGATTAGATTGTTCGGAGTATTATTTTTAAATTTTAACATTTATTGCTCCTTTGGTTTTTTAATCTTATTTTTGACTCAAGACTCACGACACACGACTCGTGACTAGATTTTCTCTTTCTACTTATTCTCAAGATTAATCGTGTCGAAATCCGTGTAGGGGACGAGGACGTTGGGTATTTTTATTTCTCCTTCTTTGGTCTGGCAATTTTCCAAAAGAGATACCATAAGTCTTGGAGTCGCGACTCCTGAACCGTTTAGAGTATGAGCAGGTACGGTTTTCCCTTCTGTTCTTACCCTTATGTTCGCTCTTCTTGCCTGGAAGTCTTCAAAGTTACTTACCGAAGAAACTTCGAGCCACTTATCTACGCCCGGAGCGTATATTTCTATATCGTATGTTTTTGCCGAGGCAAAAGAAATATCATCGTAAGGTAATAGGATAACTCTGTAAGGTAAATCTAAAAGTTTTATGACTTTAAGAGCTTCGTCGAGAAGTCTTTCGAGAGCCTCGTACGACTCCCCGGGCATAACAAAGTTAACGAGTTCTACTTTATTGAATTGGTGAAGACGAAGCAGTCCTTTTGTTTCTTTTCCGTAAGAACCGGCTTCTCTCCTGAAGCAAGCAGTATAACCACAGTATTTTATGGGTAAATCATCGGGTGTTAAAACCTTTTCCGATAGTATATTCGTAAGAGGGACTTCGGCTGTGGGATTTAAGAATAATCCGTCCTTGTCAGTAATATACATATCCTCTCTCATCTTGGGAAGCTGACCGGTATTAAACATAGATTGTTCCGTGGCAAGAAAAGGTGGAAATACTTCCGTATATTGATGGCGTTTCGTGTGAAGGTCGAGCATGAAATTTATGAGAGCTCTCTCCAATTTTGCCCCTTTGCCTTTGTATAAACTAAAATTACTTCCCGCGATAGTCGCAGCAGCGGTAAAATCGAGAATATCGAGAGATTCACCTAAGTGGATGTGTGTTAAAGGCTTGAAGGATAACTTTTTTACGCCGGTTGGTTTTGTTATTGTTACCGGTTTTGCTTTGACCGAACTATCGACAAGGTTTGGAATCCAGGAAATAAAATCGTCTATCGATTTTTGAATATTCTTTAATTCTTTTTCCTCAGCGATGATTTTTTCTTTAAGAAACTCTAATTCGGATATCAATTCGGAAGCATCAAGTTTATTCTTTTTTAACTCTCCTACTTTTTTACTTTTTTCATTCCTTTCCCTTCGCAGTTCATCTACAGAAGATTTTAAAATTTTTCTTTTATCGTTTAATTCTATAAAAAGTTCAAAATCTATATCGACGCCTTTGTTTCTTGTATTTTTCTTTAGTTTCTCTAAATTCTCTTCAATAAATTTGATATTATACATCTAAATACCTCAATTGTCTTAAAACTCTATTTCGTATTACATCCACCTTTTCTGATCCCTCTAAAACTTTTCCTTTTTTCATGATCTTTTTTGTAAGTAGTTTCATCGCATTTCCGCAATCGCAGTTTTTTTTGAAAGCTCTAAAAGAAGCTATTTTCCTATTGCCGCAGCGTTCACATTCTAATACTTCTTTTTCACCCGCGACTTTTCCTTTTTTGGATACTAATTTACCTTTTATTTCCACAATATCAAGGCTAAAGTTAATCGTGGGTGCGTTTGAAAGACTCGTTCCTATTCCGTATCCGTCAGCGTAAGGATTAAGCTCCTTTAGACTGCATTCATCCAAACCTCCTGAGACGAATATGCCTACATCGTTAAAATCTCTGTTGTTTAGCTCTTCTCTTATTTCTCTTAAGATTGATGGTAGGTTACCTCTCCTTGAAGATGGTGTATCCACCCTTATCGAATCTAATTTGCCTTGTAACTTTTCGGCGAGTCTTACTGCCTCTATTTTCTCATCGCCGAATGTGTCTATGAGGATTGTTCTGGGTATTCCCTTGGCAACAGTTTTGTCGTAGGCAAGCGCGGCTCCTCCGGTGTTTCCGATGATAAGTATTACCGCGTGAGGAATTGTGCCTTTTGGTTTTAAATTTAATTTTTCCGCGGATAAAACCGCAGAGACGCCATCGATTCCTCCGATATAAGCGTATCTATCTATTACGGGAGTGATAGCAGGATGCATCCTTCTTGCTCCGAAGGATAAAACGGTTTTTGAGCCTGCTGCAATTTTGCATCTAGCTGCTTTTGTAGATATGCCGGAAGCCTGGCAAATATAGCCCAGCAGGGGTGTTTCAAATTTTGCGAAATCCAGGTACTTACCTTTGATCGTGAGAACCGGTTCTTTTTCGAGAAATACGCTGCCTTCCGGTAAGCCTTTAATATCTATTTTTTTATTTTTAAATAATTCTATTGCTTCACTAAGCCCTGCGAATATCGCCCATTTGTAATTATCGGGTAATTTTTTTGCCCACACTTCCGCAATTACTTCGGGATTTTTCTTTTCCTTTTTCAATATTTCTTCGGCTCTCTGAAAATAAATATCAGTAGTTTTTCCGTCGAGTATTTCTTTATGATTCGCGTGAATTTGCATAGATATTATTTCGACTCCTTCTTTGGAAAACCATTAAAAAAATTTTTTATGTCAAGGAATTTTATCACTTCTTTTTTTTGCCTGTTCTATAATCTCTATTAATGAGGTGATTTTTGGCTTTGAAGAATTGAATATATAAGAAATTTCTTCTTTTGTGTAATTTTCTTTCAAGAATTCTTTAATTGGTATTTTTTCAAACCAGCAGTCTAATATTTTACGACAGGGTAATCCATTATTTTCACGGTGACAGTAATGGAAAGTAAGCCAGTGACCTAATTTGCGGCAGTAAATTTTCTCGTTATCGTATTTGTCCATGAATATTTTAAAGTTTTAAGAAAGCCGTAAGGATTTCCTTACGGCTTTCTTAAAAAAATTACCATTTACCTGTTTTTAATTCCTTTGGTTTGGGTAATCCTTCTATACTTTTTAGAGATTCTTTCATCTCTTCTTCGGGAAGAGGATAATCCTCTAAATTACAGGCAAGGTAGTTTTTGTATCCGGCCAGATCGAGAAGACCGTGACCGCTGAAGTTAAAGATTATAACTTTTTCCTTACCTTCTTCTTTTGCTTTTTTTGCTTCCCGGATTGTTGCCGCTATGGCGTGGCTCGTTTCGGGAGCACAGATTAATCCCTCTGTTCTGGCAAAAGTTATAGCGGATTCGTAACATTCCAGTTGATGAATCGCTTGCGGAGTAAGTAATCCTTCGACTATCGCTTGCGATATCAAAGGAGCCATACCGTGATATCGCAGGCCGCCGGCGTGGATTGGAGGCGGAATAAAATCATGTCCGAGTGAAAACATGGGCAAGAGAGGAGTCATTTTGGCTGTATCTCCATGATCATACACAAAAGGAGCTCTTGTCATTGTTGGGCAGGAAGTTGGTTCTACAGGTATGATGTCTATTTCTTCTCCGTGTATCTTATCGTTGACAAAAGGAAAAGCCAACCCCGCAAAGTTACTGCCACCTCCGCAGCAACCTATTACAGTATCTACTTTGTTTTCTCCGGCTTTTTCGAGTTGTTTCTTTGCTTCGAGTCCGATTATGGTTTGGTGCAGCAATACGTGGTTTAGCACGCTTCCCAGAGAGTATCTGGTTTCGCCTTTTTCATCTGATACCGCTTCTTCGATTGCTTCACTTATGGCTATGCCGAGACTTCCGGGGGTATCAGGTATTTTTTCAAGTATTGCACGTCCTGCGTTAGTTGTGTCACTGGGACTGGCAATACAGTTTGCTCCCCAGGTTTGCATCATTGTTTTTCTAAAAGGTTTTTGGTCGAAGCTTATTCTTACCATGTAAACTTTACAACCAAGACCTACAATAGAACACGCGAAAGCAAGAGCGCTTCCCCACTGTCCGGCTCCTGTTTCTGTTGTTAATTTTTTTATTCCGAATTCTTTGTTGTACCATGCCTGGGCAACCGCTGTGTTAGGTTTATGACTGCCTGGGGGAGATACGCTTTCATTTTTATAATAAATTCTGGCCGGTGTATCCAGATAGTCTTCTAAAGCTTTAGCTCTGTGCAAGGGAGTGGGTCTCCATTTATAAAGAATGTTCAGTATCTCTTCGGGAATGTCTATCCATCTTTCCTGGCTGACTTCCTGTTCTATTAGATTCATAGGAAAAACAGGGGCAAGCATATCCGGTGTTATAGGATTTCCGTCCGGACCGAGTGGCGGTTGTAGGGGGCTCGGTAAGTCGGCAGCAACATTATACCACTGTTTGGGTATTTCGCTTTCGCTTAAAACTGTTTTTATCCGCACAATAACCTCCTTTTTTGCTGTTTCAGTATAAAATAATTTCCTTAATTCCTAACCAATATAAGTAATTACATACTAAATGTCAAGAAAAAATATAAAACAAAAAGGAAGATAGCTACTGGTTGCTTGTCGAAAACTTTGTGGTTTTTGTGAGTTTTGTGGCTCAATGGTTCTCGAGATAGGGTGGATGGTTTGACCATCTAAAGTCCTAACCATTTTAAATCCCTTGACAAATTGTATCAAAAAATTAAATTCAGCCCATGAAAAAACTAATAATATTATTTATATTATTCTTACTATTAAATATATCTAACTGTACACCGGCAATACAGGTTGTTTCCGAGGAAGACGCGAATAAAATCTATGAAAATGCTATGAAAGCGTATACTGAACAGGATTATAAAGAAGCGAACGAGCTATTTCTGGTAGTTGCCAAAAGTAACAAGTCAAGGAAACTTCAGGCGAATTCTTTATTTTATCTCGGAGAGATAAATAAAACGATGGGCAATTATGGAAAAGCTTTGATAAGTTATTCTGCGGCGAGTCATTACGGCATCAATACAGCAGAGAATATAAAAGAATTAGCCTCTCTGGCGGATATAAATTCTATCGAAAAATCCGTAAGTTATGCTCCTTCCGAGCTCAAGCCTTTTTTATTGTATACGCTCGCAAGGAAATTGCAAAGTTCGGGTAAAGAAAAAGAGAGTGAAAAATATTTCGCGGAAATTGCTAAAAAATATCCAAGGAGCGAATACGCGAGAAAGTCGAAGTACATGACTCCCCATAAGGGAAAAGCTAAAGTTGGGATATTGCTACCTCTTTCAGGTAGCTATCGGGAATCGGCTAAATCGGTTAAAAAAGGAATAGAAATTGGCTCTAGGGATAGGTTTATTCCTCTATACGTAGATACAAGAGGAGATCCGGTCAGGAGTTATAAAGAGGCTGTTAAACTTATAAGAGAGCAGAAAGTATCCGGGATTATCGGCCCTCTTTTTTCTCGAAATAGTTTTGCGGTCGCCTGTCTGTCGGATTATAATGGAATTCCTTTTATTTCTCCTACCGCGACTAAAGATTTTATAGGGTTAGCAGGAGAAAGATGTTTCATAATAAATAGAACAATACAGCAGCAGGCGGTAGCAATGGCTAATTACGCGGTCAAGGAATTGGGTTTAAGGACTTTTTCTATATTATATCCTTATTCGGATTACGGAGAAACATTCGAGGAAGTTTTTTCCCAAAAAGTATTAGAATTGGGAGGAAGGATAATAAATTCATTTTCTTTCCAGGAAGGGAAAAGAGATTTTCAGGATGAATTGAACAGGATAAAATCAAGCCATCCCGATGCTATATATGTTCCGGCTGCTACTTCGGATGCTCCCGCGATTGCCAGTCAAATTAAATACCTTGGTTTAAGGTCTCAAATCCTTGGAGCAAATGAGTGGAAAACAGAAGATATATTCAGACAGCAGGTTGAAGCATCTTCCCTTGAAGGAATTATAATTTCCGATAGTCCTTTTAATCCAACT
>CAYWUC010000319.1:0-2175 GCA_964461395.1 uncultured bacterium | reverse complement strand
AACAAAAACACATTAGACAGTAAAGATGACAAAAAATACTCTACCGAAGAGAGAAGGACCATTAATAACTAATAGATGAGTAAGCAGAATTACTAAATGGCTTTATCCTTTGCTCCGGATCAAAATCTGATTGGATGTATAAAAATCTTAAAGGGAGATATTTATGATGGCATAGAACATATAAAAGAGTCCGCGGCAAAAGGAAATATTTTCTCCTGTGATTTGTTTATACTCTTTAACCTGGGGATAGAAAAAGAAGAACTCGCAAAATATATAGTGAAAGAATTAAAAGTTTATAGTGATAGTGTTTTTACTTTTGAATCGCCCTATCTCCAATATTTAACTTTAACTTCTGAGACAGCTGATTCCAAAAAAACTTACACGGATTCTATTGTCGAACCGTACTTTCTTTTTAAATCGGGAATGCTTAACTCGGATAACCATCCAGAGAAAGCAAAACTATATTTCGAAAAACTGGTAAATAACCACCCGGGTTCAGTGCCAGCTATTGTCGCAAGAAATATATTAAGGGTAATAGAAGAAAAGAAAAAAAGTAGAAAAAGATAAAGGTGACATAAAACATTTTATGTCACCTTCATCTTCACCTGTCTCCGAAAAAATTATTCTTTCTTTTTAGTTTCTGTCTCCTTTTCTTCTGACTCTTCTACCTCTTCAAATTCCTCTCCAAAAAGGTCCTCTTTTTCTTCAAGAAGATCCTTACTATCTTTAATTTTTACCAGAATTGTATAAATCAATGTCTGTCCGGAACCTAAAATAGATAGTCCATACGCAAGAACTATGAAAAGAACCATATAGAAAGTAACACCGAGAAGGAAACTACCGATAAGAACCCCTTTCCCAACTCCTTCACTTAAAAAAGGTCCCTGAGATAATACAAGTGAAGGGAACCATTTTGCAGCGACCAGAGGAAAGAAATTGGGTAGATAAACATACCATTTAGCATTTTTCCACATGACCAGCCAATTTTTTCCTGTCCATTGTCCTATAACTGTATGAGTCAGAGAAAAAGCCGTTTTAAGTAAATAAGCAAAGACAAAAACACATATCAAAGACAAGAAAAATAAGATTGTTTCCCAGAGTATAAATCTCCAGGTTTGGGCATTAACTAGAGAAAACGCTTCAAACACCGTATCGAAAGTGTCACTGTCCGTAGTAGCTATTATCGCGGGCGCGGCAACCAATACAACACACGCAACAATTGAGAGATAAACAATACCAGCGGCACCGGCTATTAAAGGGAACGAGAGTAAACCTATTAAAATCGGTCCTACAAGAGGAATTTTAATAAGTAATCCCATTACGAGTCCGACCAAAACTAAGATAGCTATAATTACAGGAAGAAATAAGGGTGAACCGAACACTGCTTTCCAATTCTTTCGAGCATAAGCCCAGGCTTCCCTTCCTTCATAAAATTCATCTCCCTTTAATTGTTCGAACGTAATCTTGGATATTGCCGTAAGCGTTACAAGATAAAAGAACAAAGCTGCCAAACAGGCAATTACATAAAGTACTATCCCAATCCAATTAAGATTACCCTGAACAAAAGGAGCGGGAATAAGTCTGTACGTCTGCCATATTACTTTATAATTCCAGCCTGAAACTATTAGCGCAATATAAGATAAAACACTGTAAAATAAAGCTCCCCAAAATAAGCCTTTAACTCCCACACCTATTTTCCTGGTATTAAAACCTAAACGCCCCGCTCTAAATACTTCTCCCCACCTATATTCAAGTTCCATTTTCCCTCCTTTTTATAAAAAAGGATACGGGTATTTTTTTAAATGTCAAGGGTGATTTTTTGTCATTTTTTACCTGTAGAATATTTATTGCTTGTATTTTCTTGCTAAATCCCAAACCACAAAATCCACCTGCTAGTTTTATAAAAATAATAAGTTTATCTACGGGTTTATTATTTTTTTCTCTTTTCTTCTTTCAGCAGTTCCCCGGCTATAACAAGTTTTTGAATTTCGCTGGTCCCTTCGTATATTTGAGTAATTTTCGCGTCCCGCATCATTTTCTCTACGGGATAATCTTTCATATAGCCGTATCCGCCTAAAACCTGTACCGCTTCGATTGTAACATCCATTGCTACGTCGGACGCAAATAATTTTGCCATCGCGGATTCTTTAGAAAATTTCTTTGCTCCTCCGTCTA
>CAYWUC010000318.1:0-1602 GCA_964461395.1 uncultured bacterium | reverse complement strand
AAAATATAAGAAGCGGTACCCATATCTCCCGGAATTAAAACAGGTTGCCCTATTTCTTTGTATTTATCAGGAACATCGGGATGATTCGGAGGAAAAGCCCTGGTAGCACCCTTTCTGTGGATGCACAATTTCTTTCTTTTTCCGTCTATAACATGTTCTTCTATTTTGGCGATATTGTGCGCAACATCGTATATAAGTTCCATCCCAAGAGATTCCGCCGATTTTCCGAAAACTTCAGAAAAACTTTCTCTTACTCGTGATAAAATTACCTGCCGGTTGGTCCAGGCAAAATTTGCCGCGGCTCGCATTGCTGAAAGATAATCCTGCCCTTCTCTGGAATCAAAAGGCGCGTATATCAGTTGTTCGTCAGGTATATCCATATCAAATTTCTTTTTAGCGCTTCGAAGATTTCTAATCCAATCGCTGCAAACCTGATGTCCAAAACCTCTTGATCCTGTATGAATCATTACTGTTATGGAATCCAATTCAAGTCCGAGTATATTTGCAGCCTTTTCATCAAAAATCTCCGAGACTTTTTGTATTTCAATAAAATGATTCCCGGAACCTAAAGTTCCGAGCTGCGGTCTCCCTCGTTCTAATGCTCTATCGGAGACGATATCGGGATCCACGGTTTCCAATCGACCGTTTTCTTCAGTATATTCAAGGTCTTCGTCCCAGCCGAAACCGTTCTTTATTGCCCAGGATGAACCCTCTTTAAGAACCTTTTTTAATGTAGAAAAAGAAACATTAATATCACTTTTCGAACCCACTCCGCATGGAACAGCAGAATATATTTTATTCGCAAGTAACTCTTTGTTTTTGATTAAATCGGAACTTTTCAGATCCGTTTTTATAACTCTAACACCGCAATTTATATCAAAACCCACTCCCCCGGGTGAAATAACTCCATTTTCGGTATCCATTGCCGCGACTCCGCCAATAGGAAAACCGTAACCCCAGTGAATATCGGGCATCGCGAGTGAATATTTTTGTATACCAGGCAAATGCGCGACATTACGCACCTGATTAACCGAATTGTCCGATTTTATAGCTTCATATAATTTATCAGAAGCGTAAACAATTCCGGGCACTCTCATTTTTCCTTCTTTTTCAATTAACCACTTACAATCGCCTATCTTTTTCATTGTTTCTTAATATAGACTTTTTATTGCTTATTTCAAGTGCCCCACACCCTACACCTCAAAAAAATTAATTGAACCACAAAGACCACAAAGCACACAGAGAAAAAATATATTTATGTTGTTAAAAACCTCCCACTACTCCCTAAAATTATTCTCACACAAAGCCACTAAGAGCACAAAGAGAAAATCTCTATGTTTTTAAAAATTCCAACCCCAAAATCCTAAATTCTAAAAATTATAGGGATGAAGTTCTATGTTGACAAAGATGGGATTTTTATATATATTCCCTTCCAACAAAGGAGGTCTTTGATGGCAGATAAGAAAGCAGACTTGGCTGGTCCAGGCATCAGTACTTATGAAGAGGTGGATAAAATCCTTCCACACGATTACAAAGCATTGTTAGGTACCAAGAAAAGGATGAAAGCGCTTTATAAAATAAAAAACTTTATTGAGGAGAATC
>CAYWUC010000317.1:0-5878 GCA_964461395.1 uncultured bacterium | reverse complement strand
TGCAATAAACAAATTGATTATGAAAAAAAGTATGCTTTTTGAGTGTAATATCAGTTCGGGAGATAACGGGACACTTCGGACATTCCACCAGTTTCTCCCTTCTAGGCTTATTGCCGGATATACAAAACGCAATGAAAGAGTCGCGGTTATATAGCCGATAAAACCGGTATTTACAAGAGCGAGGAAAGAGAGCCAGAAAGGATCTCTAACATACAGAGGGGTTCTTCTAAGAGAAAAAGTATAAACTATTAAAAGTACTCCTATTATCATTAATTGAGACCACTGAAGGGGAGAGCGTAGGAATATCTTTATATCCTTTTGCATGATATTTAGTATTTTGGGTAATTTATTAGCCATAAGTTTTTTGTGAATCAAGAATGATCCCGAGCTATTTGTACTTGACATCCAGCTTGTGCGATAAAATAGATTTGAAAATAGAAATGCGATAGATATTGAAATTAAGCTTCCCGAAAACAGAAGAATAAAGTTTTTTGTAAATATTTTAAAATCATTATCCGCAAGAGCGGAAGTACATTTATAAAACCATTCGTTCGGGAAATAAGGATTAGAGACTTTTAAACCTTGAATAAATTGATTTAAAGCTTCAAGATTTAATGTGTCTGGTACGCTGAGACTATAAGGAGTGGTTTTTATATAAATAAAAACAAAAAATACGGAAAGACACCCGAGTACTGTAGCTAATTGTTTTACTGTCCAATAAGGGTTTATTCTTTTGAGTATAATAATGATTGTAACTCCCAGACCTGAAGGAATAGTAATGAAAGCAAATAGTGGTAATATTATTAACAATGTTCTGATCTGAAAAGTAGAAAAAGCTATTAAATAAGAGAAAACAATTGGAATTCCACCAATTAATGTTGCCCAGGAAGAGTAGAAAATAGTTTCTATTAATTTAAGGGAAAATATAGAAAAAGGCTGCAAGGGAGTAGAATTTAGATAGTCGAGCTCCATAGAATTATACATTGTAGAAAGAGCCGTTATTCCGTTACTCATAAATAATAAGAGGGTAAAGATGAAGAAAGAGTAAGATATAATTTTATCCGCTATTACTTCGCCGATAACTTCTATTGGAGCTAAGAATAAAAAGAATCTGTAGAAGAAAAGAAATATTCCTATTATAAAGATTAGAAAGACAATAGAGTACACTGTAAGATTCGATTTTCTTATCGATGAAATAGAGTTAAATACTCTCAAAAGTCGCATTTTTATGAGGAGTAAAGTCATAATTATATCTTAAAATTTACTTTGTATTTGTCAATAGGTGTTAGGTTTTAGGTGTTCGGTGTTAGGTCTTAGAAAGAAAATCTCAGTGTTCTCTGTGATTTCATTTTTTCTCTGTGAACTCTGTGGTAAAAAAGGGTGGGGTAGGGGGCTTTTTTCAAATCTTGACAATTTAACAAATCACATTATTATTAGGGTTATGAATAGGGGCCGTGGCGCAGTTGGTAGCGCGCCTGACTGGCAGTCAGGAGGGCACGGGTTCAAGTCCCGTCGGCTCCAAAGTTATAAGATTTATATATGGAGGGTTAATTTTTATGAAAAAAACTCTGGTTTTGATAGTAATTACATGTACTTTGTTATTTGTTTCGTGTGGTGGGGAAGCTGTTTTTGCCGGAAGGGCGCATAGAATGAAAGCCGAAACAGGACTGAAAGAAATTAGAAACGCGCTTGAAAAATATATGTTAAAAAACGGACAATATCCGTCGGAGGTGGAATGGGAAATAGTTTTGGAACCTTATTTCAGGAGAGAAATCAATACTGATCCCGATTGGATTTCAAGAAAAAAAATGGCTGTAATGAGAGCGCAAACTAAAATTACACAATGTGAAGGTATATTCAAGGAATTGAAGAAAAACTTATTCACCGCGGATAGTACCTTGCAAAATAGGATATACGAGTATCTTCATCCAATCGATTCCGCCCTAACTTATGCGGCTTATGAAATTAAAGAAGCCAGACAATATGACTATAGAAATATCGGACCGGAATTAAATGCGCTGTTGAATTTTTTATCCGGAGTAGATATCGAACAAGAAAAAAGCAGGGTTATCAATTCAATGAGGCAGGAAAAAGAAGAACTAAGGTTTATGGTCGATGAAATCGAGAGTAATCTATTGGAGAAGGAAAGCTTAAAGGATACTGTAATAGAAGATGTTGTTGTATTTTTATTCGATCATATTGAAAGAAAATTAGGCGATCCGCTTTTGATGGTTCAGGGTAAGTCTTTGCAGCCGATGGATGAAGCAGATACGATTTCATTGTATGATAAAAAGATTAAAGATCAAGTTGATAAAATTATTAATGTTCTTAATCCGAAAAAAGACGCGGTTCTGATAGACGATCTAAAAGAATTTGATAATAAGATGATTTCTTATATTAATGGTGACAAAAGATTGGAGTTTCTTGATGATATAGTTATTTTCAAAAAGAAAATCCCTTTGGCTGTAAACCTTTTCCATTCTTTTTATTCTGAAAGAATGGAAGTTTTAGATAAAAATAAAGTTCTAAATGGATATTCTTCTCTTGGTAATATTGTATCTATGGTTAGACTTTATGAAGATGAAAACGATAATATCCCTACAGGTAATTTATATGAATTATTTAAGGAAGAAGAAGCGATGAAAGAAATAGTAAAAGATTTATCGAGTGATCCTTATCTGGAGATTACAGATAACGGTTATAGATTGATTTCCGAGGCCAACGATTCGGATAGAACTAAATTGATTATGGAGGTCAGGTTCGTCAATAATTACAAGGGTCTTGTTACAGAATCCTTCCACGAAGGCCCCTATTATGAAACCGATGATACGGGTAAGACCTATTTTGTTTGGATTAAAGCAAAAGATCTTGAGAAAACGATTCTTGCTGTGAGTCCAAAATCAAAAGGAAAGGGGGGTTAAAAAGTGAAATTCGTAAGGGTTTTTTTTCTTTTCTTTTTATTCTTTTTTGCAAATTGCGCGACTGCCAGCAATCAAAGTAGTTCGAATGAAGGTACTCAAGTAGAAGTCTCCGAAGCGGAGAAATACTACAGTTTTGCTTTTGAACATATGAGACAAAAGAATTATGATGAAGCGATTCCTCTTCTGAAGAAAGCTATCGAGGCAGATTCCACGTACGTGGATGCTTATCTGGCTCTCAGGCAGGTGTATCTTATAGTTGGAGATACGAATAAAGCTTTAGCTATTTGTAAAAAAGGAATAACATGTTTTTCTGATCCGGAGTCCAACCGAAAAATGGCACAGGCTATTGCGTCTCTATACGCGAAGATGGGAAAACCAGAAGAAGCGGAACAACTTTTTAAGAAAATAATAAAAGATAATCCCAAAGACCCAACAAGTTATGATTTGTACGCGAGTTATCTTGAATCAGAGGGAAGATACGACGAAGCTTTGGAGAGTTACAAAAAGGCTTATCAACTTAACCCTGATAATGGAGGAGTAGCTTTTAGATTGGGGAACGCTTATTTTGAACGTAAACGTTACGGGGAAGCAGTGAACTATTTGAAGAAGGCTAAAGAAGCTTTTGGCAACGATATCGAAACGATTAAAAAGCTTGGAGAAGCCTATCTTGAACTTAAAGAATACGGAAAAGCTATCGAAGAGTATAAATCCATAATTAAAATAATCCCTAAACATGTTTCCAGCAGAATCCAGATAGGTAATGCTTATTTGAAGTTAGGGCAATATAAAACAGCCGAGAAATACTATAATGAAGCGTTAAAAATAGAACCCGGCAATTTGAGTGTTTATTATCAGTTAATTAATCTTGAACTTACCAGGAATAATCTTACAGGTGTTAAAAAATACGTAAATAAAGGGTTATCCATCGATCCTAATGATGGTATTTTGTTTGCTCTTTATGGTGAGTATTACTACAGGTTGGGTTTAAATAATATGCAGAATAAAGAATGGAATCCAGCTATCGAAAAGTTTGAAGAATCCATAAAAATTTGGCAAAAGACAAAGACAAAAACAGATGATTCTAAATGGGTACAATACGCGCAGAAGGGCATAAGTAACGCGCGGAAAAATATAGAAGAGGTTAAAAAAGTAAGATGGTAAGATTTTAAGGTTTATAAACCTTAAAGAAAAGAGGAAATTTCATGGGTAAAATTGTTCTATGGTTTTTAATTATTATTGTTTTAGGTTATGGTATTGTATTTGGAGTTCGTTGCATTAAAGTAAAATTGGATTATTCAAATTTAAAATCTGAGGCACAAGAACTTCTTGGTCCTAATTCCAATACTCCTTATAGTAGAGTTCCGATTAGATTACTTGAAATGGCTGAGGAGCAGAAAATACCTTTAAAAGAGGAAAATATAGATGTTTATATCGATGATTGGAATGGGATCAGGGTTATAACGTTTAATTATGTTGATTCCGTACCAGTGCTTAATTATAAAACTGTATTTTTTAATTTCTCGTTTGCGGATACTGTTTTCTACGAATCCCGGAAGTAGTCTTTGTTGATTATAACCCTAATATTTTCTTTGTTGCCCGGAGAGTTTTCCTCCGGGTCTTCTTTTTTAACTGATAGTGCTTTTTTTATAGGTGATATTACTTTTGAGGGAAACATTATCTTTTCAAAACAGAAATTAGAAAGTTTAATGCCCCAAAAGGGCACAATCTTTAGTCAGGAGTTGTTTGAAAAAAATATTGAAAAAATTATAACTTTTTATTCAAATCAGGGTTTTCCTTTTGTGCGCGTTAGTCCCTGTGAATTCTATCTTGATTCTTCCTATATAAATTGTAAATTCATAATAGAGCCTGGTAAAATGCAGAGAGTTAATGATATTTTAATTGAAGGTCTCTTATATACTAATCCGGATTACTTTAGAGAGAAAATTCAAATTAAGCAAAATGATATATTTAATGAAACAAAAATTAGTAGAACAATTAATAATTTAGAAAAAATAGATTTTATCGATGTTGATTCCTTTAAATTGTTGCCAGCCGCGGAAGAAGGTTGGGTAGATATAATATTTTTTTTGTATGAGAAGACCGACGGAGACTTAAATGGAGCGGTTTCGTATTCTAGTAACGGTGGTTTTAGCGGATTGATCGATTTTAGTAATTTTAATTTTTTTGGAAAGGGAAGGAAAGTCGATATAAAATTGGAAAGGGAGGGCGAAAATTATCAAAATGAAGTATTCGAATATATTGAACCGGATATATTTTATTTGCCGGTAAATTTGAGTTTTTCTTTAGATCATAATTATATAAAGAATAATTACAATTTAATTTCTTTTTCTTCGGGTTTAGAGTATCTTTATAGTGATGCTATATTTTCCGGTAAGTTTGGTATGGAGTTTATGTCGAGTGAGGAGATCAGTGAATCGTATCCTTTTGCAGATGTTGGTTTTTCATATTATGCAGGAATTATTGATTTTGATTATAGAGAAAGATTTAGAAAAGGTAGGGGATGGGATCTTGATGCGTCCGCCGATATTTATCTGTTCTTTTTGCTTTTTAAATTAAATTATTTTAAAATTTCTTTTGAAGAAAGTTCTTTAACTTATTTTAAGTCTTTCAGAGGATATCCGGGCAAGACAGTTAAAGAAGGTGGGGTGGTAGGTTTAGAACTTAGAAATGAAATTGGTTTTTTAACAGCTTATCCTTTTGTGGATGCTAATTTTTTTGAGGATAGATGGCAATATTCTTATGGGTTTGGTTTGAGTATAAAAAAATTCTCTTTAGAGTACGCGGTGCCAAAAGGCATTTCTCCTTCAGAAGGGAGGATATATTTTAGGTTTGATGGCAAATGAAAAGTTAATCGCAGAAGTGCTGAGAACGCAAAGCAGTAAAGCCAATAAAATGCAAAAATTAAATATCAAAATGGAAAATTACGAATCAAAATT
>CAYWUC010000316.1:0-2101 GCA_964461395.1 uncultured bacterium | reverse complement strand
TGTAATCCACCGGTGCTTGGTTTCCTACCTGGTAGGGAAGTATCTATCCAAGGATAAGATTTTTCCTTACCGATGGTTTCTTTCTTTTCTTCAATTGATTCAGCTAATTCATTTTTTAAATTATTAGCAAGCTGTCCTAATTTAGGTCGCTCGGTTACAGATAAATTGCCTATTGAATGCAATATTTTAGTAAGGCTACCCTTTTTTCCCAGATGCTTAATTCTAATCGATTCTAATTCTTCTATGGTCTTAGCTTTTTGAATCTCACGTTTTGCTTCTTCGCTTAGAGATTCAAGATCCATTCACACTCTCTTTGGCTGTTTTCGCGATTTCAGAAAAAATTTCGGGTTCTCTAACAGCAATATCAGCGAGTATTTTCCTATTTAACTTAATTTTTGCGGTTGATAGCCCATGAATAAACTTACTATAAGAAATGCCGTTTTGCCTGGCAGCCGCGTTTATTCGGGTAATCCAGAGTCCTCTGAAATCTCTCTTTCTTCTTCTTCTGTCGCGATAAGAATTGACAAGCGCTTTAATTACAGCTTGTTTCGCTATTCTGTAAGAGTTTTTTCTCTTGCCGAAAAAACTTTTAGCTAATTTTAAAGTTCTTTTCCGTCTTTTTCTTCTTTGTACTACACTTTTCTGTCTCGACATTTAAATCCTCCTTAATGCATAAGTCCCTTTACGGTTTTTCTATCTGCTTTTGATACAACACTTTCTTTTGTCTGGCGTCGGCTGTGTTTATTATTGTGTTTTGACTGTAAGTGATTCTTGCCGGCTTTTTTAAAGGATATTTTTCCTTTTTTAGATACTTTAAATCTTTTTTTAACCGCTCCCTTCGTTTTCATCTTGGGCATTATTTCCTCCTATAGGCATAAGTTGAAATTGAACTCTATGATTTGTCGGTTTTATTCTTCCCTGCAATTTTGACATTTCTTCGGTGTCTTTAATAATTCTACTCGCAAGCTTTTCTGCTAGTTCGGGGTGGACTTTTTCTCTTCCTCTCATCCAGATTTGAATTCTTACCGGATTATGTTCTCCGAGAAACCTTTTAATATGTCTTAGTTTTGTTTCATAATCATGTGGTTCTATTTTAGGATAAAATTTCATTTCTTTTAAAGTGTGTTTTTGTCTCTGCCTTTCTTTTCTATGTTTTTTGTTTTGTCTGTAAAGATATTTGCCGTAATCCATAAATTTGCACACCGGCGGATTCTCGTTAGATCCAACGAGTACAAGATCAAAACCTTCGGCTTTTGCTTCCGCGATTGCTTCCCTTGTCTCTTTAACCCCTCTATTATTTCCATCATCATCTATAAGTCTTACACTGTTAGCTCTAATTTGGTTGTTTACATATTTTTTTTCGCTTTTTGAAATGACTTACCTCCTCTGTTTTATTTCTTTTTTAATTTTTGATAAAATATCTTCTATCTTGAAACTTCCAATATCCCCTTCTTTGTGATTTCTAACGGAAACTTTTTCTGATTCGGTTTCTTTGCTTCCGATTATAAACATATAGGGAATTTTTTTTATTTCCGCATCCCTGATTTTACGGGAAAGTTTTTCGTTTCTGTTATCTAATTTTGTTCGTATGTCGTTATCTTTTAGAAGCTTATGAATTTTTTCTGAAAAATTGATTTGTTCATCGGTAATAGGTAATAATATAACTTGAGTTGGGGCTAACCAGGTTGGGAAATTACCATTATAATGTTCGATTAAACCACCTACAAAACGTTCGAATGATCCAAATAATGCTCGATGTACCATGTATACCATACGTTCTTCACCGTTTTCTCCGATATAGGTCGCGTTAAATCTATGGGGAATATTAAAATCGAATTGTATTGTTGGTCCCTGCCAGCTTCTTCCAATTGCATCTTTGATTTTTATATCTATTTTCGGACCATAGAACACAGCTTCTCCTTCTTCTCTATGGTATTTTATTTTTCTCTTCTTAAGTGTTGATACTAAAGCCGATTCCGCTTTTTCCCATTCGTTATCACTTCCGGCGTACTTGTCTTTGTTTTTCGGATCCCTTACCGATAAAAATATCTCAAAATCTTTGTAACCGAAAGTTTTTATCATTTCCATGGCAAAGTCAAAA
>CAYWUC010000315.1:0-1715 GCA_964461395.1 uncultured bacterium | reverse complement strand
AAACAGAGTAAATAGGATTCCTACCAGAGATGTCCGGCTTTTGAGGAGAATTTTCCGGGATACCAGGTATAGAGGATATAGTGCCGAATATACTTTGCGGAAATGGAAATCTGTTAAAGACGGAGAAGACCAATTTGTTTTTCCCTATCAGGAAAGAGCTGACGTTATGTTTAACTCGTCGCTTGTATATGAACTTGCGGTATTAAAAGTTTTTCTTGAAACGCCACTCCGATGCGTTCCTACAAGTTCTCCTTATTATTGTGAAGCTCTGCGGCTTTTAAATTTTCTGGATCATTTTCTTAATATTCCGGAGAAAGAGATACCGCAGACTTCGATACTTAGAGAATTTATAGGCGGAAGCACATTTTTGTACTGAAGTTTTTAGCTGTTAGCCTTTTGCCTTTAGCTTCACCATATTCCAAATTGTTAAACAAAAGTTTTTTGCTAATAGCTAAACGCTAAGAGCTAATAGCTTGTTTCCGGATCAGAATGGTAGTCCGAAGTAAACATCGTAATAAGTGCCGTTTGTAGAATCGTACATTCTTTTTGAAATATCGAAATTGAATATCGTTATACCAAGATTTAATCTAAATTCTAAACCGTATGACATGATAGGATCAGCGAGTTTTATCATATGGTCTTCGGTTGTAAAGAATTTTAAGCTTTTATAATCATAGGTGGCTGCTCCTATATCCGTGAAAAGAGCGCCTTCGATTCCACCCAGAGATATCGGAGGAAATCCAAGATCCAATCTTTTTATTAAGGGCATTCGTAATTCAAGTTTTAATAAGCCTGCCGCGGTACCCACCTGAGAATTGTAATCGTATCCTCTTACTGAACGTCCACCTCCAATTCCGACAATTCCGAACATTTCGCTGTCTCTTCCCCAGTTGTTCATTAATAAAAGTCTAATGGCGAAACTATAGTCATTGTTTAAATAAAAATATTTCCTGAGATCGCAGTAAGCTGTGCTGAGATCCCAGAGATTTTCATTGGAAAACAATGTTCTACTAAAAGAAATTCTTCCTCTAAATCCTTTTATGGGGTTCATATAACCCCATACTGCGTTATCAAAGACCAGAGCTATATTTCCCATTAACCCAACATTTGGTAGCAGGGAAGCCCCATTACGGTACAGGTACCACCCGGTTGGGGAACTCGCGTCAGGCAGAATCAGATCTCCGTCGAGGTAATAGCTGCTTAACCCTAATTCCACTCTTTTGAATTTATCTATAGGGAAATAAATATCTGTATTTAAATTCCATATATCTCCCGCAAGATAGCCTTGTCCAAAGTAAAAGTAATCCCTTTGTCTTGTTAAAGACGCACCCATATCGAGTCTATGCTTAAGGTAATAGTACTGTAGATAAAAACTGCTTTGAGTAAGGTTTCCTGTGTTGTCGAATAAGGCATACATTTGATGATTTCCGAGCATGTCGCTCATAAGTAATTGGACATAACCAAAAAGACCGTAATCCGAATAATAACCAAGAGCTCCGGCAATATAATCTACACCGATGTTCCTGGGAGCTTTCCCATCGTTTTTTAGTTTGTTTTCTTCGTTAAGCGTAACGTTTATATATTCTTCTTCGTCTAATTCTTTCACGGGATTTGGTTCTTTTTCGGAAAGGTCTTCTATGTTGTCAATAAAATATATATCCCAGCCCAAATCGGAATAAATAGAAAATACCATATGTCCGGAATTAGATATTGAA
>CAYWUC010000314.1:0-1935 GCA_964461395.1 uncultured bacterium | reverse complement strand
GCTCTGAATAGAATATCGATAAGCAGGGTGCTTTTGCCGGAACCCGATACTCCGGTTACACAAACAAAACAGTTTAAAGGTATTTCGATGTTTATGTTTTTTAAATTGTTACCTCTCGCGCCCAGAATCTTAATTATTTTGTCTTTTTCCGTCTTATTTCGCGTATCCGGAATCGGAATTTTCTCTTTTCCGGAAAGGTATTTGCCGGTTAATGTTTTACCGTTCTTTTTTAAATCACCGGGGGTACCTTCGAAGACGACTTGTCCTCCTCTTGTTCCGGCTCCCGGCCCCAGGTCTATCACCCAGTCGGCGGATAAAATGCTTTTGAAATCGTGTTCCACTAAAATTACGGTGTTTCCGATATCACGCAGAGATTTTAAAGTTTTAATTAAACGCAGTATATCTCTTTCGTGCAATCCTATCGTAGGTTCGTCCAGAATGTAAATAATTCCGACCAGACCCGATCCGATTTGAGTCGCGAGATGTACCCTCTGAGCTTCTCCCCCCGCGAGAGTCCGGGTGGATCGTTCGAGAGCAAGGTAATCTACTCCCACGTCTTCCAGGAAACGCAAACGATGAAGTATTTCCTTTATTAGTTCCGAGGCAATCTTTTGTCTTTCATCATCGAATTTTATTTTTTCAGTGAATTGTCTGGCTTGAGTAATATTCATTTTCACTATATCATGTATGTTCTTATCCTGTATTTTTATGGATAGTGCTTCTTTTCGAAGACGCGCTCCCTTACATTCCCCGCAGGGTCTTACAACCATATATTTTTCTATTTCATTCCTAATCCAGTCGGACTCGGTATAACGATGCCTCCTGTTTAAATATGGAATTATTCCTTCCCAATCGTGTATCCCGTATAGTATTTTGTTTTTATCTTTTTCCTCTAATCTTTTCCAGGGCACGTTTAAATCCAGATTATATTTAAACGCGACAGATTCGAGTTCGCGCAGGAGCCTTCCTCTCGGTTCTCCTACGGGAGCTATAGCTCCTTCGAGAATCGATAGTGATTTGTTATGAATAATATTTTCCGGGTCTATTTCCATATCTGTTCCTATACCCTGGCATTTGGGGCAAGCTCCATAAGGAGAATTAAAAGAAAACATCCTCGGAGATATCTCAGGATAACTTACTGCGCAGTCCGGACAGGCGAATTTTGTGGAAAATATCCTGCTCGAATCTTTATCCATATCTTTTAATATTAATATCCCTTCGGTCTCGGAAAGAGCTGTCTCAACAGAGTCTGCTATTCTGCTTCTTATTTCTTTTTTCGGTTTTATTCTATCTACAACTATTTCGATATTATGCGGTTTGTTCTTATCGAGCCCCGGAACGTTCTCGATATCGAAAATTTCACCATCTATTATCACTCTAACATATCCTTTTTCTTCGATTTTTTTTAGCTCAACAGCGAATGTGCCCTTTTTCCCTCTGGCAATGGGGGCAAGTATGTAAAGGCTTGAATCTTCAGGATAAGATAAAATCTGAGCCACAATTTCATCCACAGTCTGAGAAGATATTTGCCTGCCGCAATTATAGCAGTAAGCGGTTCCGGTTCTCGCGAAAAGAACACGAAGGTAATCGTATATTTCGGTTACCGTACCAACGGTGGAACGGGGATTTTTAGAAAGTTTTCTTTGTTCTATTGAAATTGTGGGAGATAAATTTGTTATCGATTGAACTTCAGGCTTATCCATAACCCCTAAAAACTGTCTCGCGTAAGCTGAAAGGGATTCGACGTACCGCCTCTGCCCTTCAGCGTATATGGTATCGAAAGCGAGAGAAGACTTTCCGGAACCGGAAATGCCTGTTATAATGACTAACTTATCGCGTGGTATTTCAACGTCTATTCCTTTTAAGTTGTGAACGGACGCTTTCTTGATTTCAATATTTTTTTTCATACTCGGATATTAACCGTGAAACCTCTTT
>CAYWUC010000313.1:0-5081 GCA_964461395.1 uncultured bacterium | reverse complement strand
TTCTTTCTTGGGCTTTTCTTTGGGTTCTTTCTTGGGCTTTTTCTTGGGCTTTTCTTCTTCCTCCTCCCCTCCGTCAGAACCACCTGCTGTTACCTTCCCAAGGTCATCTGATAAGGCAACAGGTTTCATAGTATAGGAACTGACCTGCCACTGATCCATTTTTGCGTCTCCGTCTATATCGTTTCCCCTTCCCACGGAAGCGATCCCCTCGGCATAAAAATAATGTTCTTCTTGGTTGTTTACCCAGTAAATTCTATAATCGTAATTTCTATTTTCGGGTAGAATAAATGGTAATTCAGATAAATTTACTCCCTCGGGCGAGATTGTACCATCGTGAGATATTTCAAAAGTGTAACTGCTCACATCAGGAGTACCCGGCGCGTAATAATCGTTTTCTACAAAAAAAAGTTCTTCATATTTAGCAATAAGACTCAAAGTGCTTTTCATTTTTACCTGCTGTGTTCGCGCTTTAACGGTTATATAACTCGGTATTGCCATACTCGAAATGATTCCGAGTATTATAACCACAGTCATTAATTCTATTATTGTGAAAGCTTTTTTACTTTTTTCCATTGTTTCAAGGAAATATTGTTTCCAATTCGGAAGGCTCTATCTGACCTTTAGCAGAAAGAATAGGCTCCATAACCTTACCTTTTGGATCTTTAGTATACAAAATAAACCCCAAATTTTCTACTAACTCGTATGTGATATTTTCATCCGTAATTTCAGGTTCGATAAATTCCGGAGTTAAAAGCGACAGAGCTATCGGAAATTCCCCATTCTCCTTCTTATAATTCAGCAGTAATTCTTTTATAAAAAACACTCTTGTCGCGATCGAACCTGTTTCCTGAATACCTTCTTGTTTTTTGGGTAAGCTAACAGGACCTGTTCCTCCCCTCGTGTCTGACAATATCAATATTTCGATTATTATTAATATTATACCACCTGTAAACGCTATAATAAAATTTTTATTTTGTTTCCTTTCTGGCTCAGGGGATATAATTTCCGGCTCAGTATCGCCTATATCTTCCTCCAAATGTTTTATATAACAAACACCACAAAAATTTTCACCAGTTTCTTCATCCTTGTAAACAGAATCGTTTTTATCTATAGTTTTTCCGCATTCACTGCATTTAGCCATACCTATTATCAATTATAATTGTTTAGTATGTATAAGTCAAGAGTTTTCTGTCTAACCTTCGCGTTCTCTATGCTCTCTTCTGTGATTAACTCTAATCTTGACATTCTAACATTTTTCCGTATATAAACAAATAGGGAAGTTGAATGAAAAAATTTTTAAGAAAAAACGTTTTAGGTATGATATCGATTTTTATAGCTATATCCTCTCTTATAGTATCTATCAAAGTAGCTATCATAAAAAAGACATCCACAGAAATAATAAATAAACCGGAATTAGTTATACGGTTAGCAAAATTTGAAAATACTGATAATTTTTTGAAATGTTCGAGAAATATAAGGACTGTCAAATTCGAATATAATCTAAAAATATGCAATAAAGGCGCTACAGCCGCAAAGAATGTAACCTTTCCGAAAAAACCTGACTTACCGGAATTTAAAAAAGAAAAAGTTACGTACAATGAACATACACCTATTACTATTGAACAGGGAGAAACTGTTTTTGCCGTTTCTGGGTTCGAAATACAATTCGTATCTAAGAGGCAAGCCATAAAAATGATGGAATTAATAGAAGATAAGAGCTGGCCCGGTATCACTTTTTCGATAGAAGTTAAATACAAAAGCGATCTGGAACCCTACGTACAATATATCAAAAAAGTAGGTTTTCAGACATCTAAAGAAGAAGCTCTATTGTTAATAAACGAATAAGGCTCTTCAAATCGAATAACTGATAAATTCTATCTTTTTATAATCTAAAAACGCATACCCGCCGTAATAATAAATGTAGGAACTACAGTCGATGCCTCTCCATATTCTCCGAAAACTAATATTACAGGTATCTCGAAACGAATATCTGCGCCATTTGAAAAAGCCATTCCACCGCCAAGATTAACAACACTTCCTCCACCGGTTCCACTTGCATCTTGCCTACTACCACCATCCGGAAGAAGTTCACCTAAACTTTCATCCGTTGGACTAGTTTCCTCCCAGTCAACATTCATCATACCAAGACCGAAACCACCCACAAAAAACATTCCCGGAGTACCGAGTTCATAGCCTAAAAGATAATTCGCCATCATACCAAAAACCATTACATCGCTTGTTTCTGTATACTCATGAAATCCGTTATCATCGGTTTCAGACCAATGACTGTGAAACAATAACACTCCTAACTCTAATGGATTATCCCCCATATCAAGCATGTAATTGACACCTCCGCCAAAGGCGAGTCCCAAATTAATATCGGTACCAAGACCTCCGCGAACACCTATTTTTGGAATTTCGGACGAAAATGTTACAATAGGGCAGAGAAATAAAACAAATACTAGAAAAACAAACAAATAAGAACTAACTTTCATGAACACCTCCTTTTATATTAAATATATTTTAATAAATTTAAATCCCATTGTCAAGCATAAAAGTTTTCCGGATTCTATATATTTAGGTTTGATTCAAAAAGAAAATTGTTGACAGAGCTTTAAAACTTAATATCTTGTGAATGTAATGAAAAAACAATATTTTACTAAAGAAAACTTAAAGGCTAAAGGGAAAGAGATGCTCGAACAAGTAAAAAAGCTAAGGGCTTACCACAACATAGAGATTTTCCCGGACAAATCGGCTTTGCTCATAATAGATATGCAGGAATATTTTTTAAATCCATCTTCACATGCTTATATTCCAAGCGCCGAAACAATTCTACCCGGTGTTAAAAAATTGATATCGGTTTACTCTGAAAAAAAACTGCCGACAATTTTTACTCTCCACTCGAATACCCTTGAAAACGCAGGAATGATGGAAAAATGGTGGCCGGATTTACTTCGTGAAGGGCAAAAGGAAAATAAACTTGCAAGGGGATTAAACTCGTCTGACGGGATTATAGTCGAAAAAAACCAGTACGATGCATTCTATAATACTAATTTAGAAGAAATCCTGCATGAAAACAACATTAGTCAGGTTATTGTATGCGGAGTTTTGACTAATATCTGCTGCGAAACGACTGCCAGGAGTGCGTTTGTAAGGGGGTTCGAGACTTTTTTTACTATAGACGGTACAGCTGCTTACAGCGAAGAACATCATATGGCAACTATTTTAAATCTTTCTTACGGTTTCGCGATTCCTATATTACTAGATGAACTTTTTGCCATACTTTCTAAAAAATGAAAATTAATGACGTAATTATAATCGGAGGAGGTCCCGCCGGCATTTCCTGCGCGGTTCAGCTTACACGCTACGGAATAAAACCATTGATTTTAGAAAAAGAAAAACTCGGCGGCTTGTTATTAAACGCAAACCTTCTTGAAAATTATCCCGGGTTCCCCAAAGGTATAAAAGGCATGGAATTAACGAAATTATTAAAAAAACAACTCAAAAGGAATAAAATTAAAGTTCTATTCGAAGAAGTTTTAAATTTATCTTTTAATAGAAAACAGCTGGAAATTAAGACCGACAAAAAAACTTATTTTTCTAAATTCGCGGTTATTGCTTCCGGCACTAAGCCGAAGGAATTCAAGGACTGTAGTATCCCTGAAAAAATAAAATCTAAAATTTTTTATGAAGTTTACCCCCTCGGGACTTTAAAAAATAAAAAAATTGCTATCGTGGGAAGCGGAGACGCAGCCTTCGATTACGCTCTTAATTTAGAAAAAGAAAATGAGGTTATAATCTTAAATAGGAATGAGTTGCCAAAATGCATACCAATCTTATTCGACAGAGCAAAAAAATCACGAAAAATAAATTATAAGAAAAACACGAATATTAAAAGTATTGATTGTTCGAGCGATGCTATTACGCTTAAATGTGTTACTCCTAAAGGAAATTACAATGTCAATACGGATTATCTTTTATTTGCAATCGGGCGAGTTCCCTGTCTCGACTTTTTGTCCAGCGAATTGAATAAAAAAAGATTTCAAAACAATATCGATAAACTATTATACCTTGCGGGAGATGTAAAAAACGGTATCTTCAGGCAGGCTTCTATAGCCATAGGAGATGGGATAAAAACAGCCATGCGGATATATAGTGAAATGAGAAAGGATAATAAATGAAAGTTGTTGCCAGGTCAGGAAAAGAAAACGTAGCTCTCGTATATATAGCTAAGATGAGAGACAAACATTTTGTGGAATTTGTAGAGTCGATTCAACCACCCGTACCGCGTGAAAAGAAATGGGTTTTAATCGTTTCTTCTCTCTTTGGTTGTCCGGTAGGATGTTCATTTTGCGACGGAGGAATCTCTTATAATGGAAAGCTTTCAAAAGAAGAAATATTTTCCCAAATAGATTTTCCTACAAGAAAAAGATTCCCGGATGGACACATTCCGGTAGAAAAATTTAAAGTTCAATTCGCGAGAGTAGGGGAACCTTCATTTAATCCTGCTGTAATCGAAGTTCTTTCGGAACTTCCCTTACGGTATAAAGCTACCGGACTTTTGCCCTGTCTTTCAACAATAGCACCTGAAGGGACTGAGAGATTTTTCGAGAAGTTATTAAATTTAAGGAAAAATGTTTATCGAGGGAAAAACTTTCAACTTCAATTTTCGATTCATACAACAGATGAAGAATTAAGAGACAAATTAATACCGATTAAGAAATGGAGCTTCAAAAAAATTTCAGAGTATGGAAAAATCTTTTTTGAAGAAGGGTACAGGAAGATGACTTTAAACTTTGCTCTGGCGCATGATACACAGGTCGACCCTTCGATACTTCTAAACTATTTTAGTCCGGATAAATTTCTTATTAAAATAACCCCAATAAACCCAACATATACTGCGGTAAAAAATAAAATTTCTTCTTTTATACAACCAGACAATAAAGAAAGGACACAAGCATTACTAAATGAGCTTAAAAACGCGGGTTATCAAGTTATAAAAAGCATCGGCATTCTTGAGGAAAACAATATCGGAAGTAACTGCGGTCAATATATTCAAACACATCTCTCGGAAAATAAAG
>CAYWUC010000312.1:0-3732 GCA_964461395.1 uncultured bacterium | reverse complement strand
AATGGAAATCGGTTCAAAATGGGACACCTATCTGCGTGTCGTACCCGAAACAATAGGGGCTTGCTATATAGATCTCCCCCACCAGAGACACAGGAAAACCAATAAAAATTTATTAACTTCATTTGGGGATGGGATATTTACTCTTAATTTCTTCAAGCAGGGAACTCTCGATATAATTAAAGCAGTAAACATATTAAAAAATATTGGTTATAAGGAAATTTCCATAATTGGAATAAGTCTCGGAAGCATATTTTCCATTATGGCAATGGCTCTCGATAAAAGAATCGAAAAAGGAGTCTTTATTTTATCCGGAGGAGATTATAGTATACTTACATGGAAAAGTCCTGTTATGTTTAAAGTAAGAGAAATATACAAAAAGAAAAACATAACACAGAAGAGCTGCCTTGAAGCAAGAAGTCTTCTTAATGATTTTGTTAATTCTGTAAAAAAAGGTAAAAATCCGTTTAATATCAAAAGTAATATAGTATGCCTTTATTTTGACCCTCTCTCTTTCGCCCCTTTAATAGAACCGAAAAGAGTCCTCATGATAAATGGATTGTTCGATTTGATTATTCCGAGGCAAGCAACTATAAGCTTACATAGGGCTTTAGGAAGACCCAAAATATTATGGTTTCCAACAGACCACCTTTATCTTTATATTTTCAAGAATAGAATAATCTCTTATATAAAAAGTTTTTTAAGGTAATTTAAAAATAAGCTCTTAGCCTTTTGCTTTTAGCTATTAGCCTAAAAACCAAATAAAAACTTTGTACTCTTTATGTTTTGATTAGTTTTCTGGTGAGGTTGGGATTCTGTATTGGGATTCTGTATTCTGACTCCTGACTTCTAAATTCTGTTTTATGTGTTCTCAGTGTGAGATTGTTTTTTTAGTTATAAACGGAAGGGCTATAAGCCGGATTCTGTTATAGATAGTCATTGATCTTTGCGACTACCCGAGATTATAGGTCCGGGTAAGTAAACCTACTCCATTTGTCTTGCATAGAAAGGGGTTTACCAAGCAGTTTCTGTCGCCAGAAACCCGGTGAGCTCTTACCTCGCCTTTTCACCCTTACCCCGCAAAACAGGGCGGTATATTTTCTGTGGCACTTTCCGTCACCTTACGGTGCCTCCCTTGGGGAGCTTTCCTTACCCACAATGTCCGGACTTTCCTCACTCTCATATCGAGAGCGCGACTATCCACCCTTCCGTTATATATAAATTTAATATTATTATTTAAAATATCAAGCTATAAGAGTATAAGTTAAATAGTTAAATTGAAAAATCCTTAAATAGTAGAAAATAGTAAGCTGGGAGTAGAAAGTAGTGAGTTGTAAAAAATAACATATTTTTTCTTTGTGTTCTTAGTGTCTTTGTGTGAGATATTAATCTTTTGGTGTTGGGAAGTGGGTTTTAGTAAAACAAAATATATTTTTTTCTCTGTGTGCTCTGTGGTAAAATTATTTACCCCCAATTTTCATATAATTCAGGCTTACGGTCCTCAAAAATATTATTCAATTCTGTTATATTTTTATTTCTTGCTTCTTCCGGATTAATATCGACCGCAAAGATTCCTTCATCCTCTTCCCCCGCTTCCAAAATTATTTTCCCTTCAGGATCCACGATTTCACTTCTTCCTGTAAAAACATTTCGGGTTCCAAATCTTTCCTCACTTCCGGTTCTGTTGGCAAGAACTATAAAAACCTTATTCTCTATAGCTCTGGTAACAGCAGCTTTTTGATAAAAAGGCAATACCAAATTTGCCGAATGGAGTATTATATCCGCACCTTTTAAAGCAAGCGTCCTCGCAGCTTCCGGAAAAATCCAATCGAAACATACAAGAAGTCCTACTTTTGCTTTACCAATATCGAATACTGGAAAACCGGTATTTCCCGCTTTAAAAACGGCTTTTTCCTCACCAAAAAGATGCACTTTTCTATAAACTCCGATGATTCCATCTTTTCCGAGAAGAATACTTGAATTGTACAAATGTTTACCTTCCCTTTCCAAAAAACCTACTGCCATTTTAATATCTTTTTTTCGTGCTATATTTATCAATTTTCCGGTCAACTCCCCCCCTACCTCTTCGCTTAAAGAATAAGCTTCTTCCGAATCTTCAAAAGTATAACCAGTAAGAGCAAGCTCGGGGAAAACTAACAACTCGATATTACCAACATTATTGATATTTTCTTCGATAATTTTCAAGTTTTTTTGTGGCTTTCCAAAAAATGGTGAAAACTGAAAAAAACCAATTTTCATAATAACCTTAATTAAAAAAGGAATGAAACAGGTAAAATAAACGCAAAGCTAAACACAAATTCTAGTAGAAAATTTATTGCCTTGGATTATTTCTTACCTGTCCTATTGCTTCCAAAACAATAGAGGTAACTTTCGATCGGAAACCGGAACTATCCATCCGCGTCTTAACAACCGCGTGTCCTACGTCACTGGTTGTGTAAAAGGGTTCACACTTAGTTAATGCCAGTGCCATAATTTCTTCTCTGTAGGGCTTAATATCCGCAAAGTCAGGATAATCCTCAAAGATTTCCACCAAAACTTCCTCTACCATTCTTTCCATATAGTTTCTTCCGTTCATGCCAATTATTATAATAAAAAAAACAAAAAATTCAAGTACCCAAAAATAGCTATTGGATGTTTGCTTTTAGCTGTTAGAAAAAAAGAATTCGGAGTTTGCAGATATGTCAATTCGGCAAAAGCCAAAGGCTAATAGCTAAAAGCTCTGGGTATTGGGGTGATGGGTAATTATAAAATACTTCTTGACAAAACATCTTTTTTTTATATATTAAAACCATAATATATAGTAATTAAATAAAAAAGTGCAAATATAAAATTATAAGAAATGAAGACTTTCTCATTAAAGAAGGAAAACATCAAGCAAAATTGGTGGCTTTTAGATGCTAAAGGTGAAATTTTAGGAAGGGTAGCTTCACGAACCGCTTCAATATTAAGGGGTAAACATAAACCCGACTTCACCCCACATCTTGACAATGGCGATTTTGTTATCATCATCAACGCGGATAAAGTAAAATTGACTGGTAAAAAAGAAGAACAAAAATTATACAGAAAGCACAGTGGTTACATTGGAGGGTTAAAAGAAACTCCCTTTAAAGAGAAAAAAGAAAAAGATCCGGAGGGAATAATAATCAATGCTGTTTCCGGTATGTTGCCTAAAAATAGACTTGGCAGGAAACTCATAAAGAAATTAAAAGTTTACTGTGATGAAAAACACCCTCACACGGCACAGATACCAAAGAAATTAGAGGTAGGAGGATAAAACATGGAAGTACTAGCAATTGTAACAGGTAGAAGAAAAAATGCTGTAGCTACTTCTCGCTTTTTCCCCGGCAGCGGCAAGATTACCGTAAATAAGAAAACAGTAAAAGAATATCTTAAATCAGACCGATTTGTACACGAAGTACGAAAACCACTCGAAACGGTCGGAGTCCAAAACGATTTCGATATAAGTATAAATGCCAGAGGGGGAGGACTTTCGGGGCAGGCAGAAGCTATGAGACATTCAGTCGCGAAAGGTCTTGTTAAAATAAAAGAAGATTATAAAAAGCCACTGAGAGATGCCGGATTCTTAACGAGAGACGCGCGAGTTAAAGAAAGAAAAAAATACGGACTTCGAAAAGCAAGAAGAGCTTTCCAGCATTCAAAGAGATAGGAGGAAAAGTGGCATTACAATTTAAAGATCTTTTAGACGCGAGAGCA
>CAYWUC010000311.1:0-6434 GCA_964461395.1 uncultured bacterium | reverse complement strand
TCAAATACTCCAAAGACACCCATCCATACAGTAATCCCAATAAGATAAAGGATAAAAGGATTTCTTATATCAGTCCAGAGCAGAACTGAAACAAGAAGAGAAATTATAATCAAGAATCCTCCCATAGTCGGAGTACCGCTCTTCTCTTTATGTGTATCCTTAATCCATTTGGAAATAGATTCAGTTAGCGATCTATTTTTAAGGAACGCGATAAATCTCCTTCCAAATATTAATGAAATTAAAAGCGAAGTAATTGCGGCATAAGCCGAACGAAAAGTTATATAACGCAACAAATTAAAAACAATAAAATCTTCTCTTAAAGGATAGAGTAAGTATAACAATATTCCTCCTTTAACTGCTCAACAAGAGTTTCAAGTCTTAATCCCCGGGAAGATTTAAATAATATTGTATCTCCCTTTTCAAGTATTTTATGAAGTATACGAAGAGCTTCTTTTTTATCGGAAGCCAAATATCCACCACCAAAGCCTTCAACAAAACCTTTTGATCCATCACCAACTGCAAGTAAATCATGAATTTTAAACTTGAGCTTTTCCCCAGTCTCCTTATGCATCGAATGGCTGCTTTCTCCTAATTCCAGCATTGGTCCCAGAACAACAATTTTTCTACCCGGCATAAGGGACAAAAAAGAAACTGCATTCAAAACAGAATCAGGATTACTGTTATAAGTGTCGTCAATAATATTGATTGCCTCCGCTCTTATTATTTCCATCCTGTGCGAATCGCTTTCGATATTTTTCAAACCCTCCTGTATTTTCAGAAGAGAAATCCCATAATATAGAGCGACCGAAACGGCCAACATTGCGCATCTTAACATACCGACAGTAGGCAATTTAATCCAAAAATCCATCCCCTCGGCAGAAAAAATGGTACCGTCAACAGATTCCTGCAAAATTTTAAAAACAATATCATTATCTCTCGAAAAACCTATCTTAATAATCTTATTCCCCTCGATAGTTCGAAGAAAAGGATCATCTCCATCGATAAAAAGAGGACCTTTAAGTTTAGATAAAATATCGGATTTCTCCTTTAGAACACCCTGTTTATCCTTAAAAGCTTCCAGGTGAGCCGAACCGATACCTGTAATAATTCCAATATCAGGCTCCGTTATTTCCGCCAATCTCTTTATTTCTCCGAATTTATTAGTTCCCAACTCTAAAACTGCTATACCTTCATCTTCCAAACGAAACAAATTCAAAGGTACTCCAATAAGATTATTATAATTTTTATAGCTGACCAACGTAGAATAACTGGTACTAAAAATCGAACCTATAAACTTTTTTGTCGTGGTCTTTCCGTATGAACCTGTAATCGCAATGGTAAAAACATTAGATTCTTTCTTGTAATAATTAGCTAAATCTCCCAAACTCTTAAGCGAATCTTCGACAACTATGAATTCATCACATTTTATCTTTTTTGAAACGACAGCAGGGAGCTTCGATTTACAAACAGCATCGGAAGCAAAATCTTTACCGTCAAAATTTTCACCTTCAAGAGCAAAAAAAAGCTCATTTTCTTTAATTGTCCTGGAATCCACCGATACTCCGCCCAGAGATTTATCGGAGGTTCCCCTTTTTCCAAAGTATCGACCTCTCAATACTTCAACAGCTTTTTTAAGCTTTATTTCTTTCATATTTATAAAACTCCAAAACGCATTCCTTATCGGAAAAAGGCATCTTTTCACCCTTTATTTCCTGGTAATCCTCATGCCCTTTACCCGCAATCAGGATAAAGTCTCCTTCCTCCGCAATAAATAGAGCCTTGAATATGGCTTCTTTTCTGTCTTTTAACCTGATAGTATTTTTGTCATCTATACCTTCGAAAATATCGTCGATTATATCATCCGGGTCTTCATCCCTGGGATTATCCGAAGTAACTATAGTAACATCGGAAAGCTTCGATACAACGGCGCCCATTAACCCTCTCTTCCCTTTATCTCTATGTCCTCCCGCCCCAAAAACAGTGATTATTTTCTTAGGGTCAAATTCCCTGAGGGAAGAAATAACAGAAGATAGGGCATCCGGAGTATGAGCGTAATCGACAAAAACAGATAATTCTTCAGGAGATGGTATTTGCTCCAACCTGCCCGGCGGTTTAGGAGCCGAAGCTATACGATTTTTAATTTCAGAATCACTTAAAGATTCAAGCAGCCCCACAGATACCGCTGCCAGAACGTTCAACGCATTAAAACTACCCACGAGAGGGCTATAAACCTCCAGACTTCTTCCCAATCCTTCAACTTTTAAATTAAACCCTTTTTCCGAATTCTGCAGTAATTGCCCTTTAATATTACCTATTTTAAATCCATAAGTAATAACTTTAGAATTCGCATTTTTAATGAAATACGGAGCATTAGGATCATCAGCATTTATCAAAGCTATTTTGTCCTCTTTCAGGTCTTCAAAAAATCTCGCTTTAGCCGAGCGATAATTTTCAAAATTCTTATGGTAATCTAAATGGTCTCTTGTAATATTCATGAATAGAGCATAATCGAAATCGATACCCGAAACTCTACTCTGCTCAAGACCGATAGAAGAAACCTCAAGAATAGCTTTTCTAACGCCCATTTCATAAGCTCCGGCAATTTCCCTTTGAAGTACAAGAGCCGAAGGAGTAGTATTAACAGCTTTAATATTACTCTTTATGCCAAAATATTTCACCGTGCTAAAACAAACAGAATTCGGAAAAAGAGAAGAAAGGAGGTAAGAGGTTGTTGTTTTTCCATTAGTCCCTGTAACACCAATAACTTTCATTTTATGGGTAACATTCCCATAGTAATTGGAAGCAATTAGAGAAAAAGCCTTTCTTGTATTGGGAACAAGTATATACGGTAAATCTCTGGAAATTTCTTTTTCCAGCAAAATAACACAAGCCCCCTTATCAAACGCTTCCGTACAAAAATTATGGCCATCGAAGTTCTCGCCTTTTATCGCGGCAAAAAGATAACCTTCTTTAATATTACGCGAATCGTCGGAAATACCGGCAATCTCATTTACATTATCCGTCCTTTTCGTAATTTCAACCCCTTTAAGCAAATCATCGATTTTCATAATTATAAGAACCTCTCTCTGTAACCTCTATGCGTTACGATTCTCCTAATTATTTCTTTGAAAGCGGGGCAAGCAGTTTCGGAAGCGTAATAAGGTGATTCGATATTATCCACAAAAATACCTAAAATATATTCCGGTTCAGGATAAGGAAAAGCTCCTATAAAGGAAGAAACATACTTTCCTTTAACATATCTACCATCTTTAACTTTCCACGCGGTTCCGGTTTTACCTGCTATAGAAACAAGCGAAATGGAAGCAGAAGCACCGGTACCCTCTACCGCCGTGCTATGTAAAATATCAAGTAAGATACCACAAGATTTCGAATCACCAACTCGGCGAATAACTTCTTTTTGACTTCTTCTTACAATTTTATTGCTTTTGGATATACTTTTCATAACTCTTGGTCTTAATAAAACACCATCATTAGCTACAGCCTGATATGCCATAACCATCTGAAGAGGAGTCACAGAAACACCCTGACCAAAAGAAACGGTCGCAAGTCTTATATCTCTCCCCCTGGGGAGATGCGGTAACTTACCCGAATATTCCACAGGTAAATCTATACCGCTTTCACAACCTATTCCAAAAAGCCTGGCAGTATTATATAGACCTTTTTTGCCAATCTTCTCCCCAACAGCAATAAACCCAACATTAGAAGAATAAACCATGGCTTCTTTAAAAGTATACGCAGGATGAGGGTGCCCATCCTTAAACAATTTTCCTCCAAATTCTATAGAGGTCGAATCAACCAAAATATCAGAAATAGAAAAACCTTTATTTATATAAGCAAAAGCGGGGATTAATTTAAAAACAGAACCGGGCTCAAACTCCCAGGAAGTACAGGCATTAAGTCTCCAACCTTTATTTGGATCAAATTCCGGAAAATTGACCATCGCGAGAACCTCTCCCGTCTTAACAGAAACACATATACCCATAACTTGATCAGCCCCCGTTTTATTCCTCACGGATTCCAGTTCCTCATGCATAATAGATTGAACATCAATATCGATAGAAAGACAAACATCATAACCTTCCGAAGGATCCTTATGTTCGTTTTCTGAACGCTTAAGAAGACTTATCCCCGAATATCTGGGAACCTCCAAAAAGTGCGCCCACCCATCTTCTCCTTTTAATCTCTCATCATATTCTCTTTCAACACCTAATATACCACCCCTCTTCCAATCCAGAGAACCCAAGACCGTTCTCCCCAGAATACCCGATGGATAAAACCTATACCATTCTTTTACCGCATATACACCGTCCACCTTTATTCTATCTACGACAGAATCAGAAATTCCGCGCGCTATCCTTATAAATTCGGCATCATCCTTAAGGAGCTTAAATAATCTTTTTTCACTACCCAGAGAATAAACAGAAAGTTTCTTCGCAATTGTTTTGGGGTCTTTAATTAAACTTTTTCTGGCATAGAGAGTAAACATCTTCAAATCCGTAGCGAGAATTTTTCCGTTCCTATCCAGTATGTTTCCCCTTCGAGATTCTATCGGGAGCAAACGCACCTGTTTCTCCTGCGTTTTTTTACTAATTTCTTCGGTTCTTAAAACCTGCAGATAAAATAGCCTGCCAAAAATCAACAACCACAAAAACAAAAAGATCAGGATTAGCGTCTTTGCTTTTCCCGTAAACAATTTACCCTTCATTTTCTTTACTCCGAGTACCAAAATATTCTATCTTAAAAATTTCTCCTTTCTCAGGATATCTCATCTTAAGCTTTTCTTGAGCTCTTTCTTCGATGTAACCCGAACTAACTTTTTTTCTCCATTTAGAATCGAGTATCATAACATTCCTTTCTATATTTTGAACTTCTCTGGTTAAATTAGAAATTTTTATATTAATAGCATTAACCATATTTTTCTTCCAAACATGTAAAATAAACGGCGAAATAAAAATTAGAATTAAAAATAGAATCTTTAACGCTCTCATTTTTCAAAAACCCTTAAATGCGCGCTTCTGCACCGGGAATTACGCTCGAACTCATCCTTTGTAGGTTTAACCGGTTTTCCGGTAAGCGCTTTCAATTTTTCTTCTCGCGTTTTCCTGCAAATTAATTTTTCTTCTTCCTTATGATAAGCGATCGTGACTAATCTGCCTTTTTCTTTTAAAACTTTCGAGGCGGACTCAATACCTTTTTCGATATTATCAAGTTCATCATTAACCGCTATTCTAAAAGCCTGGAAAATTTTACCAAGATGCTTGTGAGCTTTGTTTCTTGGAACAGACTTTCTAACTAAAAGAGTAAGTTCTCCTGTCGTTTTGGGTTTTTCTCTTTTTATTTTTTTCGCAATTTTTCTCGAAGCCCTTTCTCCACCATAATAATAAAGAATATCCGCAATCTCCTCTTCACTGCTTTCTTCCACTATATCAGCTACAGTACCACCCTTTTCTCCGAATCTCATATCAAGCGGCCCTTCTTTTCTATAAGAAAAACCTCTTTTTGTGTTATCTAATTGATAAGAAGATAAACCGAAATCAAAAAGCACTCCGTCCACCCTGGCATCTAAAAACTTATCCATATTCCTATAATTTCCGTGCACAAACAAACTTCTTCCCCTGAATTTGTCCAATCTCTGCCCGGTTAATTTAATTTGCTTCAAATCAAGCTCGAAACCAATGACGAAAGCATCTGTGTTTTCGAGTATCGCGAGAGTATGCCCCCCACACCCAAGAGTAGCATCCACATAAATACCTTTCTTATTTGTAATCAAAAAATCGAGAACCTCATCTACCATAACCGGGAGATGAATCGAAATGTCTTCCATCACGCCCTCATCACATACCAAGCTTTGAATACAATTCATTTATATCACTATCCCCCCCGGAATATTTTTCATAAACAGCAGGCGACCATAACTCGATTTTATCGATAGCCCCAAGAAAAAAAACCTCATCCTCGATTTTAGAATAATCTCGAAGCTCTTTAGGAAGAACAACACGACCCTGAGAATCCATAGAAAGACGCTCAGACCCATAAGAAAAAGCTCTGATAGCCTCTCTTATACTTTTTTGAGAATATCTCTTATCAGAAAGTTCTTTTATAAATTCGGTCCACCTTGAAAGAGGGAAAAGTAGAAGAGAAGTCTCAAACCCTCTGGCTATATAAAAAGCGTTTTCGTCTTCTCCTGTTAAAACAGAACGAAATTTGGCAGGTATAAAAACTCTGCCTTTATGGTCAACGGAATGCACTTCATTCCCTATAAAATACAATCTTCCCTCCTTTAACTTTAAAATATTCCCCACTCTTCACCACTACTACCCACAATTATAATCATTTTCTCCATTTTGTCAAGTGTTTTTAGGTAAAAGATTAACTTTCCCCACCCGTAAACATAACACGACAAAACCGTTGCT
>CAYWUC010000310.1:0-20275 GCA_964461395.1 uncultured bacterium | reverse complement strand
GGAATTGTTCTATAAGTTTTTCGTGAGGATAGTAGAGCAGTGTATGGAAGCCGGTTTGGTAGACGGAGAAAAGATATTTATGGATTCATCCCTTATAGACGCGAATGCTTCAAATAAATCAGTAGTAGACAAACAATCAGTGTGTCAACGGGGTTAGGCATTGAAATGTGAAAAGACTGCTTAGGTCTTAGGTACTGGGTCTTGTTAGTGCGTAAATGCGTAGAAGCGTTAGAGCGTAGAAAACAGGTCTTAGGTTCTTGGTCTTAGGTGTTAGTAAAAAAAATAAAAAACTATCTATTATTTTACTTCAATTCTGCCTTTTTTAATTAAAACCATTGTTTTCCGGATTGTGAATATTAGTAGAGCTACTAATATAGCATTTGTGGAAATATCAAGAAATAACATATATGTTTGTTCCGGATCGAGCCCAATCGTTAATAGTGTTTTTGCTGCCGCAATAAAAGGTATAATCTTATTAAGCTTAGAAACGGGGAAACCGAACCCGAAGAGAAACAAAGCTATTCCTGTAATCATAAGAAGTAGGATTGTTATAGCGGATTGTAAGATAAATCTTGAACGTAAGGCTGTTTGTAAGGAAAAGATATCGTCAAGCCCGGTTTGAAAGAGTATGGGAAGTATCAATCCTACTAATATAACGAGATTCAATTCGTAGAATAAAATAATTTGCGCTCTTTTTCTCATTTGTTTAATTTTACTAAAAAATCAAATCAAAGTCAAGGGTTACCTGGTATCAGATTTTAGGTCTTAGGTTTTAAATTTTAGGTTTTAGGGAAAGCAGCTCTCGGCTCACGGCGGTTAGGTATTGGGTCCTGGGTTTTAGGTTTTGGTGAAAAAACAACAAAAAATCTCTGTGTCTCTGTGGTAATTTTAAGTTAGTTCGTTGGATTGTGGGGTCGTTGATTCGGATTTTTTAAACGGCCTAACGTTCTAACCTCCTAATGACCTAACGATTTCATTCCTTGACGTGTCGGTAAATATCATTATACTGATAATACTAAAAGATAAGAGAGGAGGTATGTATATTTTGAAAAGACTTTTATTTTTGAGTCTAATACTTGTTTTTACTATTTCAGGTTTTAGCCAGGTTACTGTTATAGATACGATTGGTGTTGGAAATTCTCCCGTTGGGGTTGGTGTAAACCCGCAGACAAACCGTATCTATGTGTCGAATTTCGGTAGCGACAGCGTTTCCGTAATCGATGGTACGGGTGATTCAATGATTGCTACGATTGGTGTTGGAAATTCTCCCTTTGGGGTTGGAGTAAACCCGCAGACAGATCGTATCTATGTGACGAATATTAATAGCGATAATGTTTTCGTAATCGATGGTACGGGTGATTCAGTGATTGTTACGATTGGGGTTGGGAATTCTCCCTATGGAGTTGGTGTAAATTCGCAGACAAATCGTATCTATGTAGCGAATTTAGTTAGTGACAGCGTTTCCGTAATCGATGGTACGGGTGATTCAGTGATTGCTACGATTGGGGTTGGGAATACTCCCTATGGAGTTGGCGTAAACCCACAGACAAACCGTATATATGTGTCGAATGTAAATGATGCCAATGTTTCCGTAATCGATGGTACGGGAGATTTAGCAATTGCTGCGATTAGTGTTGGAAGTAATCCCGCTGAGGTTGGGGTAAACCCACAGACAAACCGTATTTATGTGGCGAATTTCCGTAGTAACAGCGTTTCCGTAATCGATGGGACAGGTGATTCGGTGATTTCTACGGTTGGGGTAGGAGATTTTCCTCAGGGGATTAGCGTGGACACGCTAACAAACCGTATCTATGTGACTAATAGCGGCAGTGATAATGTATCTGTAATCGATGGTACGGGTGACTCAGTAATTGCTACTGTTGGGGTTGGAGGTTTCCCCCGGGGGGTTGGCGTAAACCCGCAGACAAATCGAATTTATGTATGTTGTAATAATGACGGAACAGTCTGGGTACTTCACGATGAAGGGGCAGGAGTGGAAGAATTTATCCATAATTCGCAAACTTTAAGTTTAAATATTACTCCTAATCCTTTCGGTAAAAGCACACAGCTTGTTTTAAATATTCCTGCCGATAGTAGAGGTAAAAATGCAGGATTCTCAATTTATAATGTTAGCGGAAGACGGGTTAAAACTTTTTCTGATATAAACAGTACGTCTTCACAGATTACACTTTCCTGGGATGGGAAAGGTAATTCCGGAGAGCTTTTAAGCTCGGGGCTATATTTAGGGGTTTTTAAGTGCGGAAATGAAGAAGTACAGAAGAAAATGATTGTGATCAGGTAACTGCGTTGTTAGTCACCAGTCACCAGTCAAAGTTAGGTGCCAGATACCAAGTCCTAGTTTAAAGTTGATAGCTGACCGTTAAGAAAATTAGTGATAGTAAGGGAGATATATAATGAAAAAATTAGTAGTCATATCTATTGTTGTTTTATTTCTCATTGTTTGTATTGCCAACGGAGAGGCAATAAAGAATCAAGTAATCGATTTAATCCTGTCGAGTTACTCGACAAGGGCGTTCTCAGAGGTACCTGTAACCGATATACAAATAGAACAAATACTAAAATGCGGGATAAAGGCGCCGAGCGCCCGGAATAGCCAGCCATGGAAATTTACCGTGGTGAAAGATATGACGAAAGTGAAAGACGCTTTTCGCGGTATCGATAACGGGAACGTTGTAATAATCGTATCCGGATTGGAATCGGGAGGAGTGAATGTCGATTTCGACTGCGCGCTTGCAACGGAGAATATGTTTATAGCAGCGCAAAGTATGGGACTGGGCGCGCGCATCTATACCGGACCGGTAAATAAAATAAATACGGAAATGAAGGAAATGTTGGAAATACCTGAAGGTTATCGGGTCGTCGCGGCACTGCGAATAGGGAATTTCGATACAGAGGTCGACGCGACTTCATCCGCATCATCAAGAAAAGAAATGAAAGAACTGATAAATTATGTAAAATAATCGATATAGTGGTTATTTGGCGGATAGGCTTCAAGGTTACGAGGATTATAGGATCAAGAAAAAAAACTTACCACTTATCACATATCACTTTCCACAAAATACACTGCTTCTAATCCTGATTTTTATTTGTGTTATTTGTTGTTTCTCCTTGTTTTTAAATTTTAAATTTTAAATTTTCAACTTCCGATTTAAAATTAGACACTGATAGGCGTCGTATTTATCCGTGGCTAATTATACGGTTATTTATTCTAAAACTATTTCAGTATGACGAGTTTCTTTTCATCTATGGATTTTCCTGCCTGAATCCGGTAGAAATATACTCCGGTAGGTAAGTTTTCAGGTTCAAAAATAACCCTGTGTTCACCCGCGGACATTTCTTCGTCTATTAATGTCGCAATTTCACTCCCGAGCAGGTCAAAGATTTTTAACGTCACCTTCTCCCGTTGAGGTACCGAAAAACAGATAGTTGTTGCAGCGTCGGATGGATTGGGATAATTTTGCTTCAGAGTTAAATTTTTGAGAGCATTCGGGTTGTTATTGTCGTCGACACCGGTTGCCGGGTCCAGTGGATGAGCATCGAAGAAAGCCCAGATAGAATCCGTAGCCGGAATACTTGTAAGCCAAGAATGACCGCCCGTGGGAGTGGTGAATAAAACTATATCGGCATTATGACTCAGAGCGGCCCATTTTCTAACCATGAGGCTAGCACTATTGGTAATGGTATCCGGGTCTGTTTCGCAACCATTTATTCCGACCCAGATGTCGATTACCGATTCAATGGATGGGAAGCCGGAGTCTCCCTCGTAAAGTACTACTCTATCATCCAGCGCATGTAAGTGCATAATGGGTACTGCTCTAAGTGGATCACATTCATCCAGAACCATTTGACCCGATCCGGGCGCGATAGCGGCAATTCTTTGAGACAATTCCGCAGCAAGACGATATGACATCATCGACCCGTTGGAAAACCCCGTAGCATAAATTCTGGTCGAATCGATATTATAATTTGCCGAAAGTGTATCGATGAGCGCGGAAATGAATCCGACATCATCGATATCATTTGTCGCCGCAGAGCCGCAACAATTTCCCGCGTTCCAACCCCTTGGGCTCCCCGTTCCCTCAGGATAAACAACAATAAAATTATTCGCATCCGCTTTGTTACTAAAACCAGTCTGACTCTGGAAGCCGGCGCCATTACCGGTGTATCCATGCAAAGCCAAAACAAGAGGTACAGCTGAAAGTCCATCGTATGATGAAGGGACGTGCAGAAGATATGTCCTGTCGATACCGTCATAATTCAGGGTATCGTATTGTGCGTAAGATACCAGGAAGAAAAAAAACATACTCAATACTATTGTTGTATATAAACTTCTTTTCATAATACTATCTCCTTTGTTTATTAGGAGGATTCTTATCCTTGTCTTCCCTCTATTGCCAGTAATAAAATTACTGCCGCTATTCCCAGTCGTCTGTCCAATCTTTTTTCAAAGTCGGGAGAAAAATCAACTGTAAACCAGTGAATAAAAGGGTTGAAAGCCTGGTTTATATTGACCAATGTATTATTAGTATTTATATCCGATATTGTAAATTTTTGCGGGATTAAATTGGTTAAAAATCTTCTGAGTAATGCCATACCCATACTGTCTTCTTCGATATATGCGAATAAATTATCATTTTTATCTAAAATTTCCCATTTATCTCTAATCATGGAACGAATGCCTTTTCTTCGAAGAGTTCCGACTTTTTCTCTTGTCTTGCTATCTATCACATCAAAAGCTCCTGAAAAGTCCAGTATTTGTTTGGCGTTTAAATGTAAGACTTCATCATGCCTTTCTAAATCATTATAAACTCTTATATCTTCCTTTAGTTTGAATATTTTTTGTCGGGAATATAGAAGTAATTTATTTTCAAGGGAAAGGACCCGAAAAGCTCCGCCTATAGCGAAAATATCTCTTCTAACTATGAACTTAGACTGTCCTGTAATTTCTTCTATCAAAAAAACCTCCTTTTTGAAACTTTTCTGTGTTTGTATTATATGAGAAATTTAAGACTTTGTCAATTAGTTTTGTGGGTTCTGCGAATTAGTGAATCCGTGAATCAGTAGATCGGTGAATCAGTCCCAACCCAATCCTATTTTTACTAATTGCCCAATAACCGATAACTAATCGTTCTCCGAACGATTAAATTTCCTTGACATTTGGTCTCGAATTCCCTAGAATTGAAATATAAAAAAGGGGGTATCATGAAAAAACGAAATTTTTTTAAGACAATTATTTTAATTCTAATTATCGGAGTACCTTTAGTGATGAGTTGTAAGAGCAGCAGTGAAGAGTTAATTCTTATACCCGTGCAAAAAGGTGCAACCTGGAGGTTCGTATCTCCAAATTCAAAGAAAGAGATATTGTGTATATATGACGGCGTTCTGGCTTTTTCCGAAGGTTTAGCTGCAGTTTTTAAAAATGGGAAGTGTGGATATATAAATGAAAAAGGGCGAGTGATTGTTCCCATCGAATATGATGATGGTTGGCCTTTTTCCGAAGGATTCGCGGTAGTTCGTAAGGGTGAAAAATGGGGTATAATCGATACAAAAGGGAAGACAGTGATAAAATTCATTTATGACGATATTATATGGCCTTAAACTATAATTCCTGCATGTTCTATATGTGGGGTATTAGGTTTTAGGTCTTCGGTTTTAGGTTTTAGTAAAGAACAACAAAAATTATTCGTGTTATTTGCCTGCCCCGTAAGGAAGAATGACTGTATCGGGGTGTGATTTGTTGTTTCTAGTAGTTTTGGTGTGGGGGTGTTTTGACTCGTGACTCGTGACCTATGACGAGTGACTCTTTTGTGTTCTTTGTGGCTCTGTGTGAGATAATTTCAGGGTTAGCTTAAGGCTTTAAGGGCTGCTTGCAGGTATCCCATAGTGTAAGCCATGCCCGCGTGCCAGGGAGCGGGACAGCTCATAAGCGGGGTGTGGTCGGGTACAATCACACCTTTGAAATTATTATCTTTAAGAATTTTAAGGATCCGTATTATATCTATATCCCCTTCGTCTATAAAAACTTCCTCGTAAGAAGGTATTTTGCCGCGTACATTCCGGCAGTGCACGTAAGCTATCGAATCGATGGAGGAATATTCATCAGTGATTTTGTAAATATTTCCTTCGGTCATTTCCGCGATAGTACCGATGCAGAATTCGAGTTTGTTGTTTGGGCTTGGATGTAATCCTAAAAGACGTTTGAACATGTGCGGCTGATAGACAAGGCGTGGTGTTTGCCTTAAGGTTTCAAATGGGGGGTCATCCGGATGAGCGGCTAAAGTTACGCCGCTTGCTCTGGCTGCAGGAATAACCGCGTCCAGAAAAACTTTTAATCGCTTCCATAATTCATCATGAGAAAAATTTTCTAAATCACCCTGTTCCGGGTCTCTGTCGTATATCATGTTCCATATCGTTCCTTTTGGAATAGGAATGTCGTGTTCTTTATTTTTATGAACTCCGACTGAATCCGCTTTACCTCGCGCGGCTTTGCTTTCCGTTCTCCCATAAACACCCGCGATGCTGAAGTTGTATCCTATTGTGCTGATACCCGCCTCGCCGACATTTCGAATTATTCTTTTTAGTTCTTCTAATTGTTCTTCTCTTTTGGGTCCCGCAAGGAGGACGTCGTACCACTGGGCAGGGTCGAAATTCTCGATCGCGAACAGTTTAAGACCATGTTTTTTGACTCTTTTTTTAAGCTTTATTAATGAATCTGTTTCCCATTGCTTTAAGGTGTGCCCCGCGATTCCCCAGCCCTGCGTGTTGCCTACGGGCTGATTATCCTTTTCTTTATTCCCGTGGAAGTAGTCCACGAAATGAACGGTAAGATGAGTCGCTCCGCACTGCCTGGCAAAACGAAAGTTCTCATCTGTTAATTGGTGATAGTAAAGACCGAATCCTAATTTCATAATATTTATTTATACTGTAAGTTTGTGGCTCTGTCAAGTGTTTTATTCGTATATGCGTTGGTGTGTTGGTGCGTGGGAGTGTTTTTTAAACCGCCTAATTATTTATATTCTACATGCGGAGATAGATGGGTCTTGAGGTGTTGACTTTTCCCGATTTTAGTATAATATAGCTTTGAAAGTAAAGCAGAGATGTAAAAAAAGCAATAAAAACAGCACTCTTTTTAAACCACTTTAGATGAAGAGCAAAGAGTGGAAAGAGAGGGGTTGTTTTTTTATGGGAGTGATAATAAAAACATGGGACATACTTATATAGAAGACATCTCGGATTTCGTTAATGAAGAGGTGGAAATTCGAGGATGGGTTTACAATAAGAGATCCAGCGGAAAGATTCGGTTTCTGATGGTGAGAGACGGAACAGGAATAATTCAGGGTGTTGCTACCGAGGATGACACAGAACCTGAAAGTTTTTCTGTGTTGGAAGATCTGAATCAGGAAAGTTCTGTAATCGTCAAGGGAAAGGTGAGAGAAGATAGCCGGGCGCCGATTGGATACGAACTTACTATAGGTTCAGTCGAGGTTGTGGGAGATAGTAAAGATTATCCTATTACTCCTAAGTCCCATGGTACCGATTTTTTGCTTGGTAACAGGCATCTCTGGATACGTTCGAGTAAGCAGTGGGCTATTTTACGTATAAGAGCGGAAGTGATGAAATCTATTGAAGATTATTTATGGGAAAAAGGTTTTCTCAGGTTCGACGCGCCCATTTTTACTCCTTCCGCGTGTGAAGGGACTACTACACTTTTTGAAGTCGATTATTTTGGCGAGCCGGCTTACCTCTCTCAGAGCGGACAGCTTTATTGTGAGGCGACTGCCGCCGCTTTTGGTAAGGTTTATTGTTTCGGACCCGCGTTCAGGGCTGAAAAATCGAAAACCCGTCGTCATTTGACTGAATTCTGGCAGGTGGAACCGGAGATGGCTTTCGCTCATCTGGATGATTCTATAGAACTCGCGAGCGGAATGATCGATTATATAATTAAAAGAGTTTTAGATAACAGAAAGAGGGAGTTGGAGGTTTTAGAAAGAGATCTGTCTCCTCTCGAGGCAGTTAAGCTTCCTTACCCCAGAATAAGATATGAAGATGCTGTTAAAAAGGTAAACGAGTTAGGTGAATCTATGAATCCTGGGGATGATTTTGGTGCCCCCCAGGAAACTGTTCTTGGAAACAGTTACGATTCTCCGCTTGTTGTAACTCATTTCCCCAGAGAAATCAAAGCTTTTTATATGAGAAAAGAACCCGAAAACGAGAATTCGACTCTTTCCTTTGACATTCTTGCCCCTGAGGGTTATGGCGAGATTGTAGGAGGCGGAGAAAGAGAATTTGAAGAGAGTAAATTGAATAAGGAAATCAAGGAAAGAGGATTGCCGGAGGGCGCTTTTAAGTGGTATCTTGATTTAAGAAAATATGGTTCTGTACCTCATGCCGGTTTTGGGCTTGGGGTCGAACGTGCTGTTGCCTGGCTTTGTGGAATCAGTCATATAAGGCAAACTATACCTTTTCCAAGAACTCTGGGAAGGGCTTACCCGTAATATATTAAGGAGGGTTTATGTTATTTTTATCTTTTTTGCTTTTTTCATCTGTGCATGTAGATGGCGAAAATTATATAAAAATATATAGAAGTTCACATGAGATGGACCTGTTTTTTATTGAGAAAGGTTTTTTTAATCCTGCCGGCGGAGTTGGGATTATAGGCGCCGAATTGAACCCTGCTTCTCTTGGTAGGATACCCGATGTTCAATTTTTGACAGCTGTTTCCCTGGCGGGGGTAAGTAGCGTGGATATAGATACTTTTTCTTTTGAAGTTGAAGAGGATAATGGTACTGTGACTGATAGTGTTTTTGTTAATCCGGGGAGCCGGGTATATGGACAATATAGCGCTTCAGGAGGAATTAATTATATCGGTTTCGCGAAAAGATTTGGAATGTTTGGTTTTGGTGTTTCTTACGGATCTGGTTATAAGGTAGGTGCTGAAGCAAGTTCAAGCGGTAGCATTTATGGTTATATCGATGCGGATGAGACTTTTGAGTTTACCAGTGATGATTTTTCCGAAATTTCCGGAGATGATACTGTTAGAGTAAACCCATTATTTAAAGGAGCGGTAACTTTGGATAACCCGGTTCCTTTAAAAATAGAATATTCGGATTACCCGATTTTTCTCGGAGGAGGGATAGGTATCGGGCCTCTTGCATTTGGAACAGGTCTTAAATTTCAGAACTGCAAAATTCTCGGAGAGGGAAGTTTCTCAGCCCGTATCGATAGTTTGGTTATGGAAGTAAACGATACTACCGTTATAGATAGTGATGGAGATGAATGGATAATCGAGAATTTTTCGGCTGCTTTAGATTTTGATGAGGATCTTGTGAACGCGGATATTTCTTCTTCCGGTTTATCAACGATGCATCCGATTTTTTCGCTCGGTATGCTTTTGGATGAAGGATTTCTAAAACTTTCATTTGGTTTTGATTTTGGCGCGACATACGATCTGGCGGGTAGTTACAGTTGGGATTTTTCTTCTGTTTCCGAATTGCCTGACAGTTTTGTTAGTGTCGACTCAAGCAATCTTACTATTATTCAGGATTCACTTATTGAAGGGAGAGCCATTATTGTAATAGACAGTATGATTCGCGACGGAGAATTGGAATTTGATGATGAGGGTTTGTCTATCGCGGGATCCAGTTTTAATTTTGGTTTTATACTCGAACCCATGAACCTGGGCATTAGCGGTAAACTTTCTTTCCCCGCGGATTATTCTTTGAGTAAGGTGGGGTTATATACATATACTCCTTTACCCGCTCCTGTTGTCGATGCCCGATTAGGCCTTGCCGCGGATGTTCTTATTCTTAGCGGTTATGAGGTGGACGGAACCATTTTCATTCCATCTGCTACATTGGGATTGTCTTTGAGTTACGAAAGAGATTATTTGAAATTTTATTTGCCGATTAAGTACGATATATCTCATATCGCTTCGTCGATTATTGGTGGCATATTAGATGAAGCCGGAGAAGATGAAGAAGTATTTTTTAACATTCATAGTGGTTCCGGTATATGGGATAATCTGGCGTTTGGTTTAGGTTTTAGTGTTAAAATGTGAAAATCTTTAAAAAGGAGGCTTTTTAAATGGCAGTTCGAGTTGGTGTAAACGGATTTGGTAGAATAGGAAGATGTGTTTTAAGAGAAGTTATTAAAAGAGACGATATAGAGATAATTGGTATAAATGATATTGCTGATCTCAATAATCTTGCCTATCTTTTTAAGTATGATTCTGTTCACAGAAGATTTGAAGGTGATGTTAAAGTAGAGGGCAATGCTCTTGTTATCGACGGGAAAAAGGTTCCTTTTACGCAAATAAGAGAACCGGAAGAACTTCCATGGAAGGATTTAGGAGCGGATGTCGTTTTTGAAGCTACCGGGCTTTTCACAACAAGAGAGTTGGCGTCTAAGCACTTAAAAGCGGGAGCCAAAAAAGTAATAGTCTCCGCGCCTTTTAAGGGAGGTGACGGAGATTTTACGATTGTTTACGGTGTAAATCATGACCAGTATGACGCGTCGAAACATGATATAGTATCGAATGCGTCGTGTACAACAAATTGTTTTGCTCCAGTGGTGAAAGTTATGAATGAAACATTCGGCATTGAACAGGGTCTTATGACTACAGCTCATTCTTATACTTCTTCCCAAAAAGTTCTCGATCTTCCCGCTAAAGATTGGAGAAGAGGCAGAGCGGCTGCGCTTTCTATTATTCCGACAACGACAGGAGCCGCGATTGCTACCACGAAAGTTTTTCCTGAGTTAAGGGAAAATTAGACGCGATTGCGTTGCGAGCGCCCGTGCCCGATGGAGCTGTTGTTGATTTTGTTTGTAAGGTTAATAAAGAAGCTACTGTTGATTCAGTGAACGCGGCTTTCAAAAAATACGCCGATGGTGAGCTTAAGGGAGTTCTTGAATACGCGAAGGATCAGATTGTATCTATGGATATTATAGGGAATTCTCATTCTTCTATTTTTGATCCGGGATTTACCAAGGTTATCGGCGGAACACTCATTAAAGTCCTTTCCTGGTATGATAATGAATGGGGCTTTTCTATGAGAATGATAGACGTTGCGATTATGATGGGAAAATCTCTATGAAGAAAGTTCCTTTCATCAAAGATCTTAACGTTAAGGATAGGAAAGTTCTTTGCCGTTTCGATTTTAATGTTCCTCTTTCAGACGGAAAGATCGAGGATGATAATAGGATTAAGGCAAGTCTTCCCACTATTCGTTATTTGATAGAGAATGGCGCGTCAGTTATTATGATGTCGCATCTGGGTAGGCCCGACGGAGAAGTTGTCGATAAATTTTCGCTGCGTCCGGTTGCAAAAAGACTATCAGAAATTTTGGAGACAGAAGTTGAGTTTACAGGTAAGACTGTGGGAGCGGAAGTCGAGGAAAAAGTGAAGGCTATGGGACCCGGAGATCTATTCCTTTTAGAAAACACAAGATTTTATCCTGGCGAAGAAGAAAATAGCGCGGAATTGTCCAGACTTCTTTCGAATCTTGGCGATGTATATATAAATGACGCGTTTGCTACCGCGCATAGAGCTCACGCTTCGACCTACGGTGTCGCGGAATTAATTGAAGAGAAAGGTGTAGGTTTTTTAATGATGAAAGAAATCGAGCAGCTCTCAAAGCTTTTGGATGATCCCGAACCACCTTTTACGGTTGTGCTCGGCGGATTAAAGCTGAAGACCAAGATACCTGTAATAAAAGGTCTTGCTTCAATCGCGGATGATATCTTGATTGGCGGAGCTATGTCTTTTAGCTTTATTAAGGTAAAAGGCGGAGATGTTGGTGATTCTATTATTGAAGAAAGTTTGTTTGATAAAATCGAAGAGGCTATTTCTGAGATTGATCGGACGGGAAAAAATCTTCATATACCGGGTGATGTTGTAGCTATTGAACATAAGGATAAAATCGAGAGCTCTGATAAGTGGGATGTTGTTCCTGCTTTCCGTATACCCGAAGGGAAAATGGGCGTCGATATTGGTCCTGAAACCGTTGCAAAGTATAAAGGGATAATTAGAAACTCGAAGACCCTGTTTTGGAATGGTCCTCTGGGAGTTTTTGAGGTTCCTCCGTTTGATAAGGCAACGTGGGAAATTGCGCGAGAGATTGGTAATTTAACTAACGAAGGAGCATTTACTGTGGTTGGAGGCGGAGATACCGACAAGGTTTTTGAGGATTCAGGTATTTCTGTAAGCCATCTTTCTACAGGTGGCGGCGCGTCGCTCGAGTTTGTTTCAGGCAAAGAATTGCCTGCTTTCAAGGTAATGCAAAGGTAATGTAGAGGAGGTTTTGATGAGAAAATTGCTTATCGGTGGTAACTGGAAAATGACTAAAGGTTTAAAAGAGACATCTGAATTCGTAAGTCGAATTAAAGATAAGAAAATTTCAACAGAAGGAGTGGATGTTTTTATTTCTCCACCCTTTACTTCTATCGCGGAAGCGATTGTAGGTTTTAAGGGGACAGGTATTTCTGTTGGCGCTCAAAATCTTTTCTGGGAGGATGAAGGCGCTTATACCGGTGAGATTTCAGCGGTTTTTCTAAAAGAACTCGGAGTGGAGTGGGTTATAATAGGTCATTCTGAGAGAAGAACCTATTTTGGGGAAACTAATGCCGGAGTAAAGAAAAAAGTTGAAAAAGCCTTGCAAAAACAGTTAAAAGTAGTTATATGTGTTGGTGAAACCGAAGAAGAACGAGAAGATGGTAGAGCAAAGGAAATTGTAGAGAAACAGATAGAAGAAGGACTTTTAGGGATCGAATACGACGCGGATACTCTTGCTGTAGCGTATGAGCCTGTATGGGCTATAGGCACAGGGAAAACCCCTCATCCGGAAGACGCGGAAGAGATGCATTCTATTATAAGGCAAAAATTAGGTGATAAGGGTAGAGAAATAAGAATAATGTATGGCGGTTCTGTTAAAGTCCATAATATTAAAGATTTTATTACTCAGGAAGATATCGATGGAGCACTTATCGGAGGAGCTGCGTTAGACGCCGATGGTTTTGTAGAGATGATAAATATAGCAAAGGAGATTTGATGTTGTTAGGGTTTTTAGTCGCATTGCATGTGTTTTTTTCGGTTCTTTTGGTTCTTGTCATACTTATGCAGCAGTCTCAGGGTGCTGGAATGAGTTCTGTTTTTGGAGGAGGGACAGGTGGTTCGTTTTTTGGCGGAAGAGGTGCTTCTATGCTTTTGCGTAAAGTAACTGTTGTGCTGGCAATTCTCTTTTTCCTGACCTCGACTACAATTGCTATTAGAGTACCGAGAGAGACGACGGTTGACAGAGAAGGTATAGAAGAAAAATTAAGGGAAAATTTACCGGAAAGAACCGGTGTACCCTTTGAACAGGGAATAAGAGAAGAAGTTGCTCCGGAGGGTATAGCTCCGGAAGGAAATATACTTCCGGAGGAAAGCGCGATTCCCAAGGAAAGTAACTGATACAACTTGAAGGAGGATTCTAATGTTTGTAGTTTTTGAGGCAAAAGGATTCCAGTATTGTGGGAGTCCTGGAGACAAATTAAAAATTCCCCATTTGGATACAAAAGTCGGGGAGAAGGTTTCTTTTGAGAGCGTTTTGCTTGTTAGGAACGGAGATATAAAGATAGGTAAACCTTATATTGAAGGCGCTTCTATTGAAGCAGAGGTTCTTGAACACAGTCGTTATAAGAAGATATTAGTTTTTAAATTTAAAAAAAGAACCCGATATAAAAGAACAAGAGGACATCGTCAAACCTATACCGAGATAGAAATTAAGGATATTGTTTTCGGTGTTAAGGCAAAACCCAAAGTGAAAGAGGAAAAAGAGAAAGTAAAGGCAGAAAAGAAAACAACAGCTAAGAGCGAGACTAAGAAAACCGACAAAAAAGCAACAAAGAAAACGGCTAAAGGAAAAGCTAAGAAAACCACCGTGAAAGCAAAGGAAACGAAAACTACTAAGGTGAAAGCTAAAAAGACTACGAAAAAAACGATTAAAGGGAAAGCAAAGACAACTGCTGAAAAGAAGAAAACAGGAACGACTAAAAAAATCGAGAAGAAAAAGACAACTACCAATAAGAAAACAAACGGTAAAACGAAAAAGGGAACCAAGAAAGAGAAAAAATAGATTGATTTTTTTTATATTATAGCTACTCGATATAAATTATTGTTAAAAAAGGAGGAATAGAATGGCACATAAAAAAGGAGCTGGTTCAACGCGGAATGGCAGAGATTCGAATCCAAGTTTTCTTGGGGTTAAGAGATATGGAGGAGAAGAGGTGCAGGCGGGATCTATACTGATTCGTCAGAGAGGAACCAAATATCACCCTGGATGGAACGTTGGTAAGGGCGGAGACGACACGCTTTTTGCTTTGGAATCCGGAAAGGTAGCATTTGGAAGAAGGCACGGAAGAAAAGTAATAAACATAATCTCCGAATGAATACAAGTAATTTGAACCACAAAGGTCACAAAGAACACAAAGAAAGAAAGTGAAATTCTGTGTTTTTTGTGGTCTTTATTTTTTAAATAGTATTTTGTACGATTACGAGTTTATTCTTTAAGGTGGTTAACATGTTAATTGGTTCGCTTTTGTTTTTTCAGATTTTTTGTAGTTTTGATTTGATCTCTCCTGAATTTATAGAAAAAGGAATGCGAGGTATAGCATTAAGTAGTTTTGAGGAAAACAAAATCGATACTATTGAAGTTGAAATATTGGGGAAACTACCGAATTTTCAGGTAGATCGAGAAATAATAATTGCCAGGTTAAAGGGTGGAGTTATAGATAAGGCGGGTGCTGTCGCCGGAATGAGTGGAAGTCCTGTTTATATTAATGGGAAACTCCTCGGCGCGATTGCTTATGGATGGTCTTTCGCGAAAGAACCTATTTGCGGTATCACTCCTTTTGTCGATATGAAAAATATGGAGGCAAAAAAGACGGTTGGTTCTTCGAGTCTTACTCCCATCAAACCGATTCTTACGGTTGCCGGTTTTCCCACTTCTGCTGTCTCTTGTTTAGGTTCATTACCTTTTGATTTTACCGTTTCGGAAACTGTTTTGGGAGGAGAGACCGAGGATATTACCGAATTGGTACCGGGAGGAGTTTGTGGTATAACTCTTATTTCGGGAGACGGAAATGTTTCCGTTATGGGAACAGTAACCGAAGTGGTGGGTGATACCGTTTTTGCTTTTGGTCACTCTGCTTACGCAATTGGTTCTTCTACGTTACCTCTTTGTGGAGGGAAAGCTGTGACTTATCTTCCTTCCTTTTATACTTCTATGAAATTCGCTGTTCCCGGAAATATAATAGGTAAAGTTGTCTTTGACGGAAGCGCGGGCATTAAGGCTTTGATCGGCAGTCAACCTCCTATGATCGATTGTAAAATAAAAATAGGAAACCTTCAAAAAAGGTATAAAGTTACGTCTGAGGAGAGTATTTTTCCGGTAATCCCACCTTTTTTAATACATTCTAATTGGGTGGAAAAAATGGGACAGTACGAGGTGTCTACAGTTAAAGGGGAACTCAATATTTGGACAAATGAAGGAGAAATTCTGGTTCCTCTGGCTATAAGTGGAGAAGAAATTCAGAGGCATCTGCACAGCTGGGTGCAAGAACCTTTAGTGGGTATACAAAAAAACAAATTTAAAGGAATTAACATAGATTCGTTATCTATAAATTTAACAAGCCAACCTGGAATAAAAAAGTTCTATATTGACAAATTAATTTTGGAAAAGAATAAATTTGATGCAGGAGAAGAAATTAATATCAATGTTGTATTAAGTAGATTCCGGGATAAAGATACAACTGTTGTCTTTAATTTTAAAGCTCCCGAGACCCCGTGTGAATTAACCCTAAGAGTTTCGGGTAGGGATGAGTATGTTAGTTATGAGTTGGACAGGACTCCCCTTAATTTCCAGTTTGATTATTTTAGAGAGTGGAAAGATTTTTTGAATGCTTTGCCGGATCCCGATCAGCTTATTTTATCGGTTTATAAAAAAGGTTCTTCTTTAAATACAGAGGCGGGAGAAATAAAAAATCCTCCCCCCAGTCTAAAAATGGTTATGGAGAAAGGAGAAAGAAAGATTTATAATGATTTGTATCCTCTGTTTGAAACTGAGATGAAATTCGATGGGCCTCTTTCAGGAGAAAGCTCAGAGGTATTGGAAGTAAGGAGGTAAAATGCTGTGGTTTTTGGTTTCGTTCGCGTATCTATGGGTTTATGAAGGGGATTCTCTTTACAAAGGTTTTTCTAAAGGTTCTATTATCACAGAGGATTCGATTATGTTAGGTAATAAAATCGAAGAATTCGGATGGGAAAGTAGTGGATTTGTTTCCGGAATAGTCAAAATAGATGATAATATATATTTCAGTATATCCGACGCTGGTATAATTGCCAGGATGGATAAAAACGGAAAAATAGATACCGTTCTTAGTCGTGAAGGGAGTTTAATCTCTTTAGGTAAAAAAGGAAATACTCTTGCCGCGGGGTTATCCCCTTCAGGAAAGATATTGTTTATAAAGGATTTAAAGATTATGGATTCTTTATCTGCTCCTTCGGATAATATTTATTGTATGTTTGAATTTGACGGAAATTTTTTAATCGGTACAGGTCCTGAAGGCAAAGTTTATAATCTTGTTAATGATAAAGAATTCAAGGAATATTACAAAACACAATCCTCTTCTGTAACAGAGTGGGTGATAAAAGATAAAGAGTTGTTTTTAGGTACAAGTAATCCGGGTCTTGTATATAGAATAGATAAGAATGATGCCGGAAAAATCTATTACGATCCCGGGTTCGAAGAGATAAACGGTCTCGGATACGTCGGAGATACTTTATGTGTTTCAGGATTTTTTCTCAAGGAGGGAGAGTCTGTCGGAGGGATTAAATTTTATTTAAAGAACAGAGAATATGAAGTGTATCAGGGTACCGTTATATTGTCTGGAGAATCGGCAAATGGTAACTTTTACGCAGGGGAAGCGGAAGATGGTCAGATAGGAGAATTCCACCAAAAGAGTTTTAGCATAGTCGCGGATCTCGATGAATCTAAGGTTACTACTCTGCGCAATATTAATGGAGATATATGGATGGGTACTGGTTACCCGGCAAAGATTTACAAATTTACAAAGAAAAAATTAAAAGAGGGAGAATATATTTCATCCGTGTTCAAGGGAGGAGTTTCGGTTATCTGGGGCAATCTTGAATACGAGGGTAAGGGAGATATTGAAATTTCAATAAGGGGAGGAAAAAAGCAAGAAGTAGATTCTTCCTGGAGTGAGTGGAAAAAAATAGGTAGTAAAATTACGATCGATGAACCTTTTATCCAATGGAAAGCATTATTAAAGGAAGATAAAGCTTATTTGAAAGGAGTTCGTGTGTCCTACGGTAAGGAGAATTCTTCTCCTGATATAAACAAAATAGGGGTATTGCCTCCCAGAATTGGTACCGGTACAATGGATGAGAATGCGGCTGTTATGAGACCTATATCTTCGGAGGAGAAAGGGCGTTTAAGTAAGATGGGATTTTATATTCCGGAGGACGCTTATATGATTCCCGAAGGAATTAGATGTATTTACTGGGAAGCGGCTGATCCGGATAATGATAGGTTGTTGTTCGATGTGTTTGTTTCGCAGGATTCTAAAAGTTGGGATATGATGAAGGATAATTTAATGAATAATAGTTATTTTCTTAATGCTTCCTCTTATCCTGACGGGACTTACTATGTTAAAATAATAGCGAGGGATGATCTGGATCGTACTGATCCACTTAAATCCGAAAAAACCATTTCATTTTTAGTCGATCAAACTCCACCGGTTATTGAAGGAATAAAAAAGAAGGTAATGGGGGATAGTGTGCTCGTATCGGGTACTGTAACGGATGAGCTTTCTTCTATTATTAGTGTTTTGTATAGTACGGCGGAGACACAAAATCTGCAGTGGAAAAGAGCGCGGGCAGTCGACAAGCTGTTTGATGAAAAGAAAGAAGATTTTGTTTTTAAGGTTCATAAAAAAGAAAAATACGGTGCTATAAGAGTTGTCGACAGGCATAGTAATACTAAAATCATAAGAATAGAATTTTAAATACTGGAGATCCTGATAGGAAAATTTCTTTTTAAATACAGGTCCTTTTTCCCTATTCCTTATTTTTCATTTTTGGTTATAGTCTTTGAATATAATCCTTTAGAATTTTTTTTCGGTAGCGGTATAGTATTGTTTGGCCTTGTACTCCGTTATTTGTCTCAAGGATACGCGGCTTTTTGGACACGCGGCAATGAGTTACAAGCTGATTATATGTTTGAGAAGGGATCTTACAGTATAATACGGCATCCTCTATATTCAGGCAACTTTTTTATTGGGTTTGGTTTTACTCAGGTTTCCGGCTTTTATCCGGTTTATCTTTTACCTTTTTATGCACTTATTTTTTCAATATATTACTATCTTATTATTAAAGAGGAAGAAAGTTTTCTTGAAGAGAAGTTCGGAGATAGATTTACTAAATATCGCAGGAATACGCCTGCTATTTTCCCAAATTTTAAAAGATGGAAAAGAGGTCGATTTTTGGCTAAATTTGCTCTAAGGATGGAACTTAGTACTTATCTTACAATTGGTTTTATTTTTCTTTTATTTCTGGTTAGAGTTTTTCTTTTTTAGACATAAAGACCACAGAGCAGTAGGTATATGCGGGTATGAGTATATGTGTAAATGGGTAAAAAAATCAACCCATCCACTTATCAATTCATTTACTTAAACTTGAACAACAAATTTCACAAATAGCACGAATATTTTTTAACCAAAACCTAAAACCAAAGACCTAAAACCTAACATGTTGACAATTATGTGATTTTTTTTATAGTAATATTGTATATGTAAGTTACCCATAAATATTGGAATCATTTTATGCGGCTTAACAAGGGAGTATTTATATTTTAATATTAGTACATATAAACTATGTTAGAGTTCAAAAATAATTTAAGGAGTATATACAATAATGTCTAATAAATCTTGTATGCATAACATTTCCGCTTCCAGGCGTTTCCCGTATTTCCCTAACTCGTTATTTGTATTAACCGCTCTGGCTATACTGCTATTAACTTTCATGTTTGTCGCGTGTGATGACTCCGAATCGAAAGGCATTTCCAACCCTGATGAAGTGTGGATCGGTACCTGGAGCACGGCACCACAGCTCGTCGAACCAAATAATATGCCGCCGGCGCCAGGATTAAGCCACAACACACTCCGTCAGATAGTTCGCGTTTCGCTTGGCGGAGATAGCCTTAGGTTGCGATTTTCCAACGAATTTAGTGAAAGTCCGGTAACAATGAATGCAGTGCATGTCGCCCTCTCCGTGGGGGATGGCGCAATCGATACAACTACTGATAAAGAAGTTAAATTTAACGGAAAACCAGAAGTTACTATCGAGCCTGGTGCTACAGTTGCATCGGATCCTTTTCATTTCGAATTGAAACCGCGATCCGATTTAGCAATTACGATTTACTTTGGCGATACCTCGCCGGACATAACTGGTCATCCGGGGTCACGAACCACTTCATACCTTCTTCCAGGTAACGAGGTTTCCGCGGTGGATTTCTCTGGTGCTGCCCGGACAGATCACTGGTATATAATCAATGGTATCGATGTAATGGCAGTGGAATCTGCAGCTGCTGTTGTTATAGTGGGCAATTCTATTACTGATGGACGGGGTTCGGGCACAAACAAACAAAATCGCTGGCCGGATGAACTGGCGCGTCGTTTACAGGAAAACGCCGACACCCGACTTGTTGCAGTTCTAAACCAGGGAATTGGCGGAAATTGTGTACTTCGTGATTGTCTGGGACCCTCTGCGCTCCGCCGTTTTGATCGTGATGTGATTGGGGCAACAAGGGTGCGTTGGCTAATCATTTTCGAGGGGATAAATGATATTGGTCAGACTCAAGGACCTGATGATGCGGACCAGGTTGCGGATGATCTTATAGCAGCGTACGAGCAGATGATCGATAATGTCCATGCTGTGGGTATTCGTGTTTTTGGGGCGACACTTCTTCCTTTCGGTGGTTCGTTCTACGATTCGCCGGAGCATGAAGCCGCGCGTACAAAAGTCAATGAGTGGATACGCAGCAGCGGCCGCTTTGATGCTGTTATTGATCTCGATGCGGCTCTCTGTGATCCGGAGAATCCGAAGCGGCTCTTGCCCGAAGCCGACACGGGCGATCACCTTCACCCCAATGAGACAGGTCACCGCATGATAGCTGAAGCTATTGATGTGTCTCTTTTTAAA
>CAYWUC010000309.1:0-19408 GCA_964461395.1 uncultured bacterium | reverse complement strand
TGTAAACTTCTACATCGATTTTAACCCGGCCTATACCTTCAATATCGCTTACTCCAATCTGTTTTTTATACTGCCAATCCATTTCTGAGAAATCCGCTTTTACTATCATCGCCAGAAAAATAAGGACTAAAATGTATCTCTTATTCATTTTCTTCCTTCCTGCCCATCTTTTTCTGATAAACAAACGAAATTATGAGTAGAATAACTCCAAGCACAACAAGGGATAAAACTCTGTACGTTGTTTCAAGATAAGAAAGATCATAGAAAAACACTTTTATTATAGTAAGAGAAGCCACCAAAAATCCGGCGATTTTAGTCGGAGAACTTTCCCTGGTTATACCCAAAACAAATAAAACAAGAGCGTATAAACCCCAGAGAACCGAAATCACAAGAGATTTCATTTCAATCAGGTTGTCGAATTCTTCAAAGAATTTGCTGGTTCCCGTAAATGTGATAAACAAGAACACAAGAATCATACCCAATATATTCAAAGCCCCCACCCGTTGCATCTTTCCGCCTACTTCTCCCGAGAGAAACTTCGCGCAAAGAAATACTGCCATAATCGCAATTATCGAGTTAAAAAAGAAAGAAAAAGTTTCAAGAATAAAATAATCGATAAAAAGCATTTTAAAAACCGCGATACCCAGAAGCACAAGAGAAAGGTTCTTTAGAATTTTTTCCTTTCTGCCAAGTGAAAGAATTATTGTACCTTCAACAGCCCAAGCACAAGTAGCCCAATTTGTTTTAAAGAATATCGGAATAGCGACTGTGAGAAAGAAAACCGCGAGGCTCGTAAATGACCAGGCGATATCCAGAGATTTTTCCTCCTTGATTCGCGAACCTGCATAATAATAAAAAGCCGCTAGGACCAACGCCAGCGTGCCAGCAATATAAGGATTAATTTTATAGGTTATAAACCAGAGAATAAAATAATATAAAAATGGATTCAAAAAAAGAACGATTAAAGATTCGGAGCTTTCTTTTCTCGGGATATAAAAGAAAAGAGCAAAAAATATCGTAGAGAACGTTAAAAATACCCAGGGGTAACCGCTTTCGAAAGAAAACTTAATAGTAGTAAGAAGCATCATTGCAGTCAGAGAAAAAGCGAGGATATTTAGCCATTTCCATTCTTTAATTTTAGTTACTGTAAGGATCCATCCGTTTATAAGGGTAAGATATGAGAAAAGTACAATCAGAGCTAAAGGCGTAATCTCACCACCCCTGAAAACATAAGTAGTAAGAAACGCTCCTACAACGGCAATAAATGAAATTACGCTGCTATCATACCTGAGAGATAATAGAACACCAACGATTGTAACAAGCACCATCATAAAAAAAGCTACGGCAGGATGGACTAAATTATAAAATGCCGCTGCGGCATAAAAAGAAAAATACAGAATAACAATTCCGCAGCTTGAAATTCCTAAAGCATACGTACCGTACTCCTTCATTAACCTCTCTCCGACATAAAGCAAACCGGTACCTATCAAAAGACCTATAGCAATTCTACCCCATAACCCAATATACGGAAAAGAATATTTAATGAATAACCCAACACCTATAATAAGGGCGACAATACCTATTTTATGTAAAACATTAATCCAGATTTTTTCCTGGTCGGCTGAGGAAACGGGAGTTTTCTCTGTTCTGACCGTCTCTTTACGAGCTTCAGGTGTAAAAATTTCTCGCTCGTTTTCAATCTCTTCAGGTTCTTCTTTAACGAGATGAGCTACTCGTTTTTCCTTTTCTTCCGGTATTCTTTCCTCTTGTTCCCCCTTAAGAAATTCCTCGATAGAATTTAACCTATAGTCGATACTTTTTAATCTTTTTAGTATCTCCTCAATCAAACTGTCTTTTTGATCCACTCTACCCCCTTATCCTTCTACATAATCATAAGGGTTTTTTACCTATAAGTCAAGAGTTTTATTTTCCCCTTACCCCCCGGTTTTTGCCACAAAGGCACAGAGCACACCGACTTTTTTGTCGTTACTATTAAACAATTCAACAATTTTACCATTTAACTAATCCGAAGGATTCGTAAACAATTTAACTATTTAACACCGATTCGAAGAATCTTTTAAATGGAGCTTGCATTTTTGCGGATAACGGCTTATCTATAAAGTATAAAATAAAGGAGATTTTTTAAAAATGAACAAAAAACAGAAAAGATACCTGTTTATATGCGATTTCGACAAGACATTAAGCTTCGATGATTCGGGTGTCATTCTAAGTGAAAAGATAGGTATCGACGAAGAGACCTTCGAGCAGAAACTCGTCAAGGTAAGAGAAAGGAACATAGTCCAGTTGGGCGGTGAGCTTGCCCAACTAATTACAACCGACCCGGACTATAAGGGAAAAGTTTCAAAGAAACTCTTTCACGAAGTCGCGAAAGATATAAAACTAAAAAGAGACGTTTCTAAATTAATAAAGGTCATGGATAAAGGCATAGGAGAAAACAAATTTTACTGTTATGTTACATCAGCGTGTCCGGCTGAAATAATAAAAACCGCTTTAAAGGGAATCCTCCCGCCGGATAATATTTTCGGCACTACTTTCATTTATGATGATAAAAACTACGTCAAGAGTATAGAAAGGACGGGAGCGGGACAGGGCAAAGTAACCAACCTGGATTACCTCAGAGAAAAGAATAAGATTCCACGTGACAGGATAATATATGTAGGAGATGGGTCATCCGATTTACATGTCATGCTGCATGTTAACGCTTACGGAGGATATCCGATAGCCGTTTCTTCTTCGCCATACCTGGGGCACATTTCAAAAAGGACAGTGCTTTCGGACAGTGCTCTTAGTATCTTAACTCCTATTCTGGAAGATATATTGGGATATAAAGAACTTCAGGTTAAAAAATTCTATGTCGATATCGGGCATACAATCTCAGAATGGAGTAAAGTAAAGACCGACTGGATCGCGCTGGAGTAATTAAATACTATTCTTTTGAAATCTTAACGATATTTTTCCCGGCTGCTTTTGCTTCATACAGAGCATCATCGGCAGCGTGGATAACTTTGACTGAAGAACTCCCGTTTTTAGGATAACTTGAAACCCCTATACTAACACTGATAATCTTATTAGGTTGACTTTTTTCCGCACCCTCGAATTTCTTTTCTGCAACCTTCTTGCGGAGTTTTTCGGCAACTTCTTCTGCTTCTCTTTCATCTGTTTCCGGAAGTAAGACAACAAATTCCTCTCCACCGTAACGGTATAATTTATCGGTAAACCTTATATTATAGGAGAGTGTCCTGACCAATCTTATGAGTAATTTGTCTCCTTTTTGATGCCCGTGAAAGTCATTGTATTCTTTAAACCAGTCGATATCTATCATTAAAACGGATAAATTGTTATCGTAACGCTCAGCTCGCTCAATTTCTTCCTTAAGATCCTCCTTTAGTTTCCTACGGTTATAACTTCCTGTAAGACCGTCGGTTATGGCATCTGTGATGTCTTCGAAAACTTCTAAAATATATCTTTTCCCTCTTAATTCAATTGCCTTATGTTTTATTGTAACAATTTTACCGCCAAAAACGCCTTCCGCTTCAATTATCCTGTCATCTCCGGGCTCAAGCTCTTCTTTTAAAGGACAATACTTACATTGAACCCCTTTATCTTTATATACTTCAAAACACTTTTCTCCGGTAGCATCCCTGCCGACTTTGTTCTTAAGCGCCTCATTCATGTAAAGTATATTAAGTTCTGTATCGACAATATCTATAGGTATGGGAAAAACCTCTAATATTAGCTTAAAGTCTTCCAGCCCTATTTTTTTGAACTTAGAACTGTCTAAATCGCCTAATAAAATTTTTGACCCCCTGTTTACTGACTATATAATAACTATAAGCATTTTTTTTGAATAAGTCAATAGTGAAAAAATCGTACACCCTAAAATTGACCATCAATGGCCAATTAGTTATTAGTTAATTAGTAAATTGATTTATTAGTAAAAAAATACTAAACCAACAAATCAGTCCAGTGTCCAAAGTCCTGAGTCCATTGTCAAAAATTAATACCAGAACCTGGTACCCGGTATCCGGTATCTAATACTGCCTTGACAAAAAAAGCGATATTTCTTATATTTATATACAATGAGAGAGAAAATTCATAGAAGATTAAAAAATTTCGCGTTATATGGCTTACGCTATTCCTATCTTAGACTGCTAAACAATTTTGGAGACAAAATAAAATTCATTTCTCCCGATTTAATGAGTCTTATAGCCTTCTTCATTGCTATGGGCACAGGTTTCTTCTATTATAAGTCAGGGGAAATACCTGTTTTTCTTCTTTTAAATATAGCTTTAATTTTTCTCGGAATTACCTTAAACACATTAGTCGAACTGCTCTCAATGAAGAGAGCTGAATTTACAATTATAAACGAGATTATTTATGCTCTACCTGATAGATATGCCGATCTTTTCGTTCTTATCGGTATATCCTTTTCTTCTTTATGCGATATCAGAATTGGGATGATTGCTACTGTAACTGTAATGCTTATCAGTTATTCAGGTATCTTGGGCAAAGCCTTAGGTGTATCCTGGCAACACCAGGGTCCGATCGATAAGACAGATAGATTAGTCATCCTTATGGCAGCATCACTATTACAGTACTTGCTAAGTAAAGTCGGCACTCCTTCTGTTTTTATTCTGGGAAGAGAATATACAATCATAGAAATATGTATGATAATATTTATGGTCTTCGGACAAATTACAATCCTAATGCGTATAAAGGGAATACTCTCAGACGTAAAAAAAGTAAATAGAGTTCTGTATCGAGAAGACTCCCCTAAGGAATAAAAAAGTATCTTACCCGCAACAAGAAATTTTATCTCACACGGAGCCACAGAGAACACGGAGCCCCTCCCCACACACCAAAACTTCTTGCGTTTATTAAAACCTAACCCACAACCCCATTATTCACATGTAGACATGTAGGGAGTGTAGTTTTTAGTCAAAGCAACAATTCTTTTCTTTATTCGTGTTATTTGTGAGATTTGTTGTTTCTCTGTGTCCTCCGTGTCTCAGTGTGAGAATTAATGCTCTTGACTTTTTCCCTCTGAATTTTATCCTTAAATCAAATGAGTGAAAACAACAGATTAATACGTCTTCTTTCTTCCGCGGGAGGAGGTAAAACATACCGCCTTTCCACGCGTTATAAAAATCTGCTAAAAGAAAACAATAAAAATCTTAAAAAATCCCTCGCTATAACATTCACAAATAAAGCCGCCACGGAAATGAAAGAACGCATCCTCGGATTACTAAAAGAAGAAGCCCTGGAAAAGAATGAAAAACTTTCCCGGGAACTAATCGATTATATCCTGGATAATTACAGCGATTTTTCGGTTCGGACAATCGATTCCTTCGTTAACTCACTCGTCAAAGCTTTCTCAATCGAGCTCGGCATTACTCCCGAAGCGGAACTTATAATGGATTCGGACTACTATAAAGACTTTGCCGTAAATTCGCTTATACAATCTGTCGAGGAAGACGAAAATCTGCGGGAAAGATTGATTAATTTTATCGTAAAGCGAATCGAAACAGGAGGAAACGTAAGCTGGAACTTCAGGAGAACTCTCCGAAGTGGAATGGACCGCGTAGAAAATTACGAAAACAATGAAAACGTAATTTTCGAACCACCTCCCGAAGATTTACAGGAAATGGACAGAGAAATAGTCCTCCACATAAATAAATCACTAAAGCTCGCGGAAAAAATTCTCGAATACTCCGAAAATAACGAGGGTATAAATGGGACCTTTATAAAAACTCTAAGGAAGAGTGTAAAAAACAAAGATGTCGGCAAACTATTGGAAAGTACTTTTACAAGCAAAAAATGCGAGGAATCATTAAATAAAACCTTTAAAGGAAACCCGGCGGATGTCTGTCAATTATTCGAGCCATTAAAAAAATCCGTTTATAAGTACTACGAATTAAATATCTTAAGAGATTACAATCATGAAATAGGCATATATGAAAAATACACAGAAATATTAAAAAATATCCGGGAAAAACAAAAAGTAAGATTTATAGAAAACATCAATAAAGAACTTAAATTTTTATTCAAAGATTTTACCGTTCCTTTCGTTTTCTACAGAATCGGAGAAAGATTTCTGCATTATCTTGTAGACGAATTTCAGGATACCAGCAAAAATCAGTGGCAAAATCTTGTTCCTTTAATCGATAACGCCCTTTCGGAGGGAGGCTCTTTTTTTTATGTCGGAGACCCGAAACAGGCAATTTACCAGTGGAGGGGCGGAGATGTCGAACTTTTCGAAGTGCCCCAGGATCTATTCGCTTCGGTAAGTGCTGATGAAAAAGATTCGGATTATACTGATAAAAACTATAGAAGCGCGCCCGCGATAGTAGATTTCATAGGAAACGTTTTTTCAAATCTCCCGGATGAAGTAAAAATCGATATGGGAGATAAAAAAAACTCTTACGAAGAAGCTGTCGAACAAAAAATCCCTGAAGATAAAGATTGGAAAGAATTTAAAGGTTTTGTTACACTTAAAAAAATCCAATCCGAAAGCAAAAATATAGACGACATCTTCACTTCGATTAATAATCGATTAGAAAAAACCATAGAAGAAATACTCGCAAGGGGTTACAGGAAGGGAGATATAGCAATCCTTGTGCGCCGCAATAACGACGCGAAAAAAAATACGGAATATTTATGCGGAAAAGATTATCCTGTCGTTTCCAATGAAACTCTCTATCTAACGTCCAATCCGGTTATAAAGGGACTACTCTCCGCGCTCAAATTCTTGCAGCACCCCATAGACAATACCTCTTTTCTTGGTTTTTCAATCAGTCCTTTTTTCCTCACAAAAACGAACCTTAGCGAAAAAGATATAATAACTTTTGCTGAAAACTCTTCTTCCGCTATTCCTCTCTATATTCAATTCAGGAAAAATTTCCCTGTAATATGGGAGAATTATATAAACACTTTTTTCCGCAGCGTTGGCTTTTTGCCCGTTTACGATTTAATAAGCGATATAATCCGCGTTTTTAAGATACCTGAAAATTGCATGGGCTCTGAAGCTTTTATAGAATCTTTTCTCGAGTTCGTTCATAATCTCGAAGAAAAATCCGTAACGTCGATAGAAGGGATGCTGTTCGAATGGGAAAAAGCTCAAGGTTCCTCAGAAATTCCTTCGATTCTCCTGCCGGAATCGGCAGAAGCCATAAAAATAATGACAATTCATTCGGCAAAAGGACTCGAATTCCCGGTCGTTATTATTCCTTTTACCTATATCCCGGATGACAAAGATAAAAACGAAGTAGTCATAGAATACAAAGGGGTCAAAAGAATAGTAAGAGCTAAAAAAGATATTTTGCCTGAATATAATGAAGAACTAAAAGAAAAAATCGAGGGAAAAATTCTCGAGAAAAAACAAAACTGGACTTTTGAAGAAATCAATAATCTTTACGTTGCTTTAAGTAGAGCCAAATACGAACTGCATGTTTTCTTGCCTGAATCAAAACCCGGAGGGACTTATTCGGATTTGTGGAAAAAAGTCCTGGAAGGTTACCTCGACGGGGATTCCTATACCGCCGGGAAACCGCAGAAAAAACTCACCGGAGGAGAAGAAAATGAAGAAATTCCTCTTAAATACTTAAAAATCAAAACAGAAGACAAAGAAAGCGTCGAGAAAACTTCTTCGAGATTGATGATGAAGAAAAACAAAATAGGCGAATTAATGAATGAACAAATAAAACAGTCCCGAAAACTCGGAGAGATTCTGCATAAAGTTTTGTTCTATATAAAAGATACCGGGGACCTTGAAAATCTGGATTCAATAATCACCCGTTCTTTAAACGAGCTTATAAACTCGAGAGAGAAAGAGTTCTTCAGGGAAAAAACAAAACCGCTCATAGAAAAACTTTTTGAAAAAGAAGAAATAAAAAAATGGTTCGCACCGGAACTTAAAGTTTGGAGAGAAAAAGAAATAGTCTCAAATACAGGAAAACTTCACCGTTTCGACAGGGTTGTTTTCGTGCGAGGCGAAATTCATATTATCGACTTCAAATCCGGGGAACAACCTTTATCAAAATGGAAAAAACAGCTCGAAAACTACAAAAAAATACTATCGGAGTATTTCCCCAACAAAGAAATAAAAACATATATCATTAATTTAAACACAGGGGAGGTTGTCCAAATTGGGTAAATTACTTCGAATCCCTTTTTCCGATAAATTTATAGAATCCCTGGGTGAATATCTGCTGGAGGATTGCGATAGTAAAGACTTTTCTTCCTGCTGTGTGGTTTTCCCCGGAATAAGACCCTCTCATTTTCTTCTGGATTATTTAAAGAAAAGAATAAAAGGTTCTTTCCTGCCCCCGGTTCGTTTTTCAATCGACGAGTGGATGCAGTATCTCTTCGCGACTTTACGCGATGAGCGTATTCCTACCGGTGATTTCGACCTTATTTATCTCCTGTACCGGGCGATCATCGAAAGCGGAATAGATGAAAAAAGCTCCCTTCTGGGGCTTGCCGGTTCGGTAAACAATTATATACACTGGGGAAAACGCCTGCTCGGAGCGATGGAAGAATTCGAAATCCAGAAAGCAAAAAAAACAGAGATTGAGGGACTCGCCGAGTACGACGAAAATTTTCTTAACTGGGTCAGAGACTTCTGGACACACTTTACCTCTATCCGCGATAAATTTTATTATCTTCTGAAAACTAATAATCTTACTTACAGAGGCGAGGTTTATAACTGGGTTTCTGAAAATATCGAAGAGATCTCAGATCTCATTCAGTTTGATAAAATTATATTCGCCGGTTTCTACGCCTTAAACAAATCGGAAGATAAAATGATGAAATATCTTTATTCTCGGAACAGGGCGGATATAATCGTTCAATCAGATGAAATCGAAGGAAAAATACCTCTGACCTCTCCTTACTATTTTCATAAAAAATGGGAAAGAGACTGGGGAATCACTTTTAAAGAATCAAATAAAAAAGTAAATGAAAAACCTCATCTGGAAATTCATCAATGCTTCGACAGCCACACGGAAATTCTCACCACCGAGGAGATTTTATCCGGCTTTAAAGAAAAAGATATAAACACCGCTATTGTCCTGCCCGATTCGGCGCCCCTAATCCCTCTTATCTCCGAAGTGGTTCAGGCAAGCAAAAACGACTTTAATATAACAATGGGCTATCCTTTAAAAAGAACTTCTCTTTTTACTCTTTTAAAATACGTTTTTTCGTTGCAGAAAACAAAGAAAAAGACTAAAGAGAAAAACCTCTATTACCTTAAAGATTACTTAAATTTGATTCAGCACCCCTGGATAAAAACAATCAAAAACGAACAGGACGAAGAAAACTTTAGACTTATTGTTAATCGCCTCGTGCCGGTACTAATAGAACAGAATAGAGATGAAGCGAAGAATTTTTTCTCTCTTGGCGAAATAAAAAAACTGCTATCCGCAAAAGACCTTACAAAATGGTTTGAGGATGAAAAGACAATAACAGACGCGCTGGGTAGTTTAGAAAAAATTCACAATCTTTCCATACAAGCATTCGATGAACTAAAATCATTAAAAGAGGCATCCGAGAAGTTACATTCTTTAATTTCTTTTCTCTACGCGCAATCGAGCATAAGTAAATACCCTTTAAATAATCAATTTGTGGGTCTTTTATTTAAAAAACTCGAAGAAATAAAAAATTCTCTGTTTGCTGATATAAATTTCGCGGATAGTTACGATATTATAACTTTCCTTGAAAGTTTTTTTCTCACACTACGAGTACCTTTCTTCGGGGAACCGTTGAAAGGGGTTCAGATAATGGGTATGCTTGAAAGTAGAAACCTGAACTTTGAGCGGATAATTCTATTGGACGTTAACGAAGGCACAATGCCCGATGTAAAAAAAATCGATTCGCTCCTTCCGCAGGGACTCAGGAAAATAATCGATCTACCCACCTACGAGGAAAAAGAATCGATTTTCGCGCATAATTTCTTCAGATTGATTAGCGGCGCACGCGAAGTTTATTTAATATTTAAAGAAGGAAAACTTCGAAGTGTCGATAAAAATATTAAATCCAGGTTTATTGAAAAAATTATCTGGGAGAAAGAAAAGAAAAATGAGAAAAAATCTCATGACAACAGGCTCTTTTTCCCATCGGTAGAAGTCTTAGAGAAAAAAGAGATTGAAAAAAGTAAAAAAGCTCTGGAAAAATTAAAAGAAATGGAGTACTCTCCCACAAGAATCGATACGTACATCCGATGTCCCCTGCAGTTTTATTACAGGTACGTTCTCGGTTTCGAAGAATTTATGGATATCGAGGAGGAAGTCGAGCGAAGCACCATCGGAAAATTCACGCACGAGTTTTTAAAAGATTACTACGCGCAATTTATTAATATAAAATTTAATCCGGATAAAGCTGATTTTGAGAAAAAGTTAAAAAATGAACTCGAGAAAAATTTCCGCGAAGGCGGAGGGCAGCTCATTTTAAGAGATATAATAAACACTACTTTAAAAAGATTTATGGATTACGAAATAGAGCGCGCGGAAGAGCAGGACATATACATCAAAGACCTGGAAAAATCGGTTTCCGGAGTCTTCGACCTATACTTATCAGAAGGCACGGATAAAAAATTTAAACTCAAAGGAAGGATAGACAGAGTAGAAGAAGCAGGTAACATCCTGAAGGTCATCGATTATAAAACCGGAGCGGTGGGAAAACCGGGGAAAATAAAAAATAGTGATATCGATTTCAGCAGGGAAATAATAAGCAACAAAATAAAATCACTTCAATTACCTATATATGTATATCTTTACTCGAAAACCAATAAAATGCCAATCGAAAAAATTCAGGCGGAAATTTTCAATATAAGAAAACCGAGGGAAGAAAATAAACTCTCAGGAGAAAACATGGGGGTCTTTCTCGACGCTCTCGCATTTATACTCGAAGAAATCACAAACCCCGATATTTCATTCGTACCCGACCCGGACCGTTACTGCGACTTCTGCCCGTATCATTTGATGTGCAGTGAGGGCTGATTTAAAAATCGTTAGGTCGTTAGGCGGTTAGGTCGTTAGGTGGTTTTAAAAAATCCCGATCCAACGAACCAACTATCCAACTAATTAAAAACTCTAATTCACACGAACAGCATGAATAGTTTTTGCGCCGTTAGCTGTGAGCCGTAAGCCGAGAGCTATTTTTACCATTGATTTTATTTAAAAATTAAGTAACATTCAACGAAATTAAAGTTTAAAATTTAGTTAAAAAAGGAGATGTTAGATGAGTAAAAAATTAAAGTATTACAGTTTTTTGTTGTTTTTCTTTAGCTGTATCAGTTCTTTAAACGCACAAGTAGAACAAATAGCAACAGGATTCCAGCAGCCGGAAGGTCCTGTTTGGATGGATGGAGTGGGACTTTTATTTAGCGATATCAGAGCAAATATTATATATTGCTGGTCGCCGTATGATAGTTCAGTTACCGAATATATGAATCCATCGGACAGTTCAAACGGTCTTACATTCGATTTAGACAGCAATCTTATCTTGACTCAAATGGGGAAAAGACGCGTTTCACGCAGAGAATCGGACGGCTCGATAACTCCGCTTGCCGAAACTTACAACGGGAAAAGATTCAACAGCCCGAATGATTTAGTCGTTAAATCCGACGGCTCTATTTTTTTTACAGATCCGGATTTTAACACCCCGGTTGGTGAGCCAAAAGAATTGGATTTTCAAGGTGTTTTTAGAATTGGCAAAAATGGCAATATTCAGGTATTGGACAGTACGACGTTCGACAAGCCAAACGGTATTTGTTTTTCGCCTGATGAATCGAAGTTATATGTAAATGAATCGCCCCTAGGGATAATCTATGTCTGGGACGTTGTCGATGACTCGACAATCGCAAATAGAAGCGTCTTTTTCACGATACCGACTATGGGCTATGCCGATGGAATGAAAGTGGACCCGGCAGGGAATCTTTACTGTACCGGGCCTACGGGCGTATGGGTCATATCGCCGGATGGTGTTTGTATCGATACGATTCATGTTCCGGTATTTCCGTCGAATTGTAATTGGGGGGATGTGGATAGGCAGACATTATACATAACCGGAGGCTCGAGCCTGTATCGAATTCGTTTAGAACAGGGTTCTATTGACGATCGGAATTATATTCCCGGCAAATCATTTGAATTAAATCAGAATTATCCTAACCCTTTCAACCCATCTACAGAAATCAAATATATAATTCCGTCATTAGAAAAAAGTATCGGCGTATCATTGCGAGTTTACGATTTACTTGGGCGTGAAGTTATAACATTGATAAACGGAAAAGAGATACCAGGTGAACATTCGGTAGAATGGAACGGCACAAACTCAGCCGGACATAAGGTGGGAAGCGGTGTGTATCTTTATCAACTGAAGAGTAATAATGGCTATGTTAATACAAGGATGATGACGCTATTGAGATGATGAGATTATAAGACTCTGAAATTACGAATCCGGACGTTTCTTTCGTACCCGACCCCGGCGATTATTGCAGATTTTGCCCTACACTAAAATTACCACAGACACACAGAGAGCATAGAGTTCTTCTTTGTTTTTTTAAGCTAACAGCAAAAAGCAAAGAACCTACTTAAAGAACGTCTTGACAAACCAATCAATAACAGATACAATGTAAATACTATACAAAACAAAAAATGGGAAGTTATACATGAAAAATTTATTACTTAGTATTATAATATTACTTGTCTTAAGTATTACAATATCTCTTAAAGCAGCTAGCGACACAAAATTGCGCTGGGCTGATGACAACCTCATCTACACCGGCGAGGTTAACGCGTGGACCGGCGGCATACTAGTAGGTATAGAAGACGTTGCAATCGACGTTGATTATTTTGCCGGCGATACTCTTAGAGCTATTGTTGTATGTCCGGATTCGACTGCCAGTATTTTTAGATCGAATGACAACGGACAAACCTGGGCAATTAGAAATACACTTGATTTGCGTTTCGACAATGGAACTCAACCACGCATAGTCCATGGGCCCGATAGCACTTATCACATCTTTGTTCGCACACTAGACGGTATAGGCAACATTTACACCGAAGCACATAGAACCTCAGACGATTCATACATTGTCGGAACCGGAGATAACATAGCCGCCCCTGGCGATTCGGTAAAGAGCTACTCTGTCTGTACGGACAGAAGAAGCAATCATGATTATAGTGTCTTCGTTGCTTATCAGAGGGGACAGGGCGGAATCGGAGAAGACGATATATATTTAACTCAGACCTCCGACCAGGGACAAAACTGGTCAACTCCTTCATTCGTTCGTGCCGGCGGAGCAATGTACCCTGATATAACTTATGGCAACGATTCAATTCTATATGTAGCTTTTCTTCAGAAATACTTGGAAACTGATACAACAGAAATAATGTTGCGCAAATCTATGAATTTCGGAGCAAATTGGACTACCTCAGTGTCAATCGATTCAGACACTTTCCCTAAGATGGCTCCGCAGGTCGCGGCGGCTTACGATGGTTCGGGAGATGTATGGGTAATCTGGTCGCTAAGAAATTATAATAATCCTAATGATGATATGGGGCTCCTATACTCATTAAGTGAGGATTCTGCTGTGAGCTGGTCTTCCCCTTCGTGGTGTAACAGTGTTATCGACTCCAATGAAATTTTGCCCAGTATAGCAGTTAACGATGTATTTGGTTCCACAAGTAACAAACCTTATGTTACCTTCCTTAGAACTTATTATAACTGGAGCGGACCCCTTTCTGTTCATTCATGCGAATGGACGGGTAGCACCTGGAGCGCGGATAGTATCTACGCAGACAGCAACACAGTCCCGACAAAACCCATTCAGACTTTCATCACCGGCGGCGAACCTGCTATTGCATACGTCGGACCAAACTCGGAAAACGTCTATTTTGACTCTCGGACAATCCCTGTAGGTATCGATGAAAAAGAATACTCTCCATCCAACGAAGAAATCGAATGCAGTGTAGACAAAAGCATAATTACGGGAACAGCAACATTAAAATACACATTGCCTGGAGAAACGAACGTTGATATTTCTATTGTAAATATCCTCGGTCAAAGAACCGCAACATTGCTCGACGGGAAACAAGAAAAAGGAGAGCATACATTAAATTTGTCATCAAAAAATCTATCACAGGGGATTTACTTCATAGTAATTGAAACCGAATACGGTCAAAAAGGGATAACCAAAACAACCGTTCTTAAATAAGAAAAAAACTCTAAAAATAACATAAAAGGGGGAAGTTGCATTTTCCCCCTTTTTTATAAAATTAAAGTGATGCTAAGAAAAATAATAACAGAAATAGAAAAAGAGAAATTTTCCTTTATATTGGGGTTTTTAACCCTTTCTTCAATTATTTTAACTCGAAACATAATCGAAAGCGCCTTTGAAGGAAAACAGCTTTTAGGTTTTTCGGAAATAGTTTCGCATTCTTTTTATATGATATTTGTACATTTTCCTCTTTTTTATATATCTATTTTTGCATGGATTTTTCTTGTTTTCAGATTCCTGACAAAGGAAGACACTATAAAGATAGCAAAGGTTCTACTAATGGGAATGACAGTTATCATAATAGCTCCCCTTATCGACATCATAGTTTCAAAGGGAAGCGGATACAAATTAACATACTTAACCGGCCCTGCGTCCATTACAGAAATACATAAATTTTTCTATTTGACAAAAGATTTCTTACAGGCAAGCTGGGGACAAAGAACAGAAATTTTGCTTGTGTTACTTGGCAGTTTTGTTTATGTTTTTATAAAAACAAAAAATTATTTGAAATCCATAATTACTCCAATTATTATTTATCTTGTTATTTTTATTCATGGAATACTGCCAAATACTATTGCCGCAATACCTTCCTATCTAGGTTTCAAAAATCTCACTTCGGCAGCAATTTTAGGAAGCGGAATGTTACCAATCGATAGCCAAAATTACTCTGTAATTTTCTGCATATCTATCATATCAGCTTCCTTAATGATTTTCTTAATATCAAAAAATACTACTATAAAAGAAATATTTAATCTGATAGCATTTCTCATTTCCCTCGCCGCAATCTCCCTGGGAATTTTTTATGGTTTATTTCTTATATTCAGATATTATCCCTTACTATTAATAAATCCAATATTTTATCTGTCGGTTTTACTAAGTATTTTAATAGCGATATTTACCGATAGGATTTCGCAACTTCATATCAATATGATCGAATTCCAGATACTTGCAGTAGTTATAATACTGTTCAGTATTTCCCTTGGATATATATTTATGCTTTTAATTTTAATTTCTTATCTCTTTAAACGATTTCTTAAACCTAACTGGCTTTTAATTATTCCATTATTTATTGCGGGTTTTTCTTTAATTTTCCAGCAAGATACCTTTAAAACAATAATTCCTATAAAAAGAGAAAATATAGAGTTAAAGGGAAGAAAACTCGCGGGTTGGACTTATTTTTTAAACGGTGATTATAAAAAAGCGCTTCTTATATATCTGAAGGCTCACTCTATTTCATACGATACAGAAATCCAAAAAAGAATAGGACAGTGTTATCTTAATTTAGGATTTATCGACAAAGGTATAGAAGAGCTTGCAACAATCGAAGATCCCGATTATGAAACAATTCTTTCCTTGGGGCAAGCATATACACAAAACGGTAAGAATAAAAAAGCTATAGATATTTACAAAAAGGCAATCGAGAAAAAAATCTCTCCGGAAGAATTTTACGTTAAAATTGCGCAAATTGCTTCTCGCAGTGAGATGGAAAGCGAAATGAACATGGCAATCGACAAAGCTCCTATATATGGAACTCCAAAACATAAACTCTACCAGATAGAAGCAGATTTTTACTTTCGTGAGGGAAATTTTGAAAAGGCTCATCTGATGTATGATAAATCATTAGATTATAATCCAAGATCGGTTGTATCACTTACAGGTAAAGGAATGACATATTACAGACAGGACAAAATAAAAGAAGCGGAAAAACAACTATTAAGGGCTTTAAAAATCGAACCGAATAACGATGCTATATATAATAACCTGGGCGCTATATATATAGCACAAAATGATTACAAAAAAGCTAAAAAGACTTTTCTTAAATCTTTAAAAATTAGCCCCAATCAAGAAGAAGCCAACTATAATCTCGGCCTAATCTATGAAATATTAGGAGATATACCGAAAGCTTTACAGATGTACCAGAAAACATTGAATGTTAATCCGGATTATTTACCCGCAAAAATAAAAATAAAGGTATTGCAAAAATGATTTTTACTTTTACTCTACCAATTCTTATCACTATGGTTGGTTTCTTATTCATAAAAATAAAAACTCCCGGATTTATCAAAAACTGGCTTAAAGCATCACGCCTGCTTATATCTCTTCATTATATTTTTCCCACCATCTTTGGAATAGTATTAGGAAATTACATTTTCCAGGAACCGATTAATTTCTACAATTCATTTCTTCTTCTCTTCTCCATTTACTTCTCTTTTCAGACCTCTGTAATTATAAACGACATCAATGATATTAAAACAGATTATTTTTCAAATAAGAATAGTATTTTAAATCCCAGTACTTTTCCGATAGAATACTATCAATTTTTAAGTATATTTTTCCTTACAATTTCCCTGTTTTCCGCTTTAATTATAAACTACAGAATATTTCTTATAATTTTGGTCTTGCATATACTTCATTTTTCCTATTCTTCAAAGCCTCTTAGATTAAAACGATTCTTTCCCATATCTATTTTTCTGCTTTCATTGGCTGCTCTACTCACAGCGATCTCAGGATATGCTCTTTTTAACCCATATAAACCTTTCATTTCCTTTCCAATAAAACCGGCTATGCTTATCTTCATTCCTTTATTTCTTTCTCTAAATTTCCGGGACTTAGCAGACTTAAAAGGCGATAAAAAAACCGATATAGCGACTTTATTTACGATATTCGGGATAGAAAAAGGAAGATATATAAATGCTTATCTGGTACTTCTTAGTTATCTGCTCGTACCTTTAATTTTAAAGTTTTATCCGTTATTTTTCGCTACTATACCTCTTGGAATAGCGAGTTTTTATACTTGCCTTAAAAAACCATTCAATGAAAAAAAGATATTTTATATATATTTTATAATGATAGCAATCTTAGGGATATTTTTACATACAAAAACGGAAATTTTCCTCGGCTCAATCTTTTAATTTTTAAAAACCTACTACATGCTAACAGCTAAAAGCAACGAGTTTATTTTTAGAACATGTAGATCTTATAGTTTTTTACTGATTCACTAATTCACTGATATACTGAAGTTACGAACAAACCAACTATTCAGAACCAGGAGCCGATATCTGGTAGCCAAATAAGGACTCATGACTCGTGACTGATTGATTATTCAATCAATTCGGAGAATCTATGAAATCAAAGAGGTTCTGACCTTGTTAGTATAGAAATACCAATTTCTTAACATCGCGGAATCCACCTGCTTCCATTCTGAGGAAGTAGATACCGCGAGCTAAGCGCGTATCGTAATTATTTGTTCCCGACCACTTCACACTGTAAGTACCCCGGGATTGTTTAGCATTAACAATACTTTTTACTTCTCTTCCCAGAAGGTCGAATACGCCGAGTTTAACCTCTACTTCTCCGGGTATTTGATATTTGATTTCAGTTTCGTTCCCGCTGCGGAAGATATTAGGGTTAGGTAAATATAGAATAAATTTCAATTTATCATCCGATAGAGGTACCGACGTTATACCGCCGGTTTTCCCCAATGCCCACATAGTGAGCGACGGATTGGGGGCGCTGGCGTAAGCTATAAATTTTACTTTTAGCCTCAATGTATCATATGTTGTTGTATTTAAACCGGAAAGGTCTACGTTACAGAAAGAGTTATCCATCTGAAAAATGTAATTAGAATTACCCGATAAATCACCATCAGGTACAGGATTCCAGCTGCCGCCGCTTAGATATTGAATCTGCAATCCAATGGAATCAGAAGCAGAAGATTTAGTCCATTTTGCGCCATCCCAGTCGCTCCTACTTGAATTCTCAGTCGTAAGGTCGCCATATGCGATGGGATGGGAGGTAAGGGTTCCTTCGTTTGCTTCAGCCGGTTCCCAGACAGCTACAATTCCGGTTCCACGGTTGAAAATCGCGTTCCAGGTGCAGACATAGGTTTTATCGGTTTGTCCGGTCGATTCAATATCGCTTGCCGTCGCAAGGTCCGCCGCGCTCGGGTCTGGCCCGTTTGTGCGTACCGAAAGCGGAGATGTCCAGCCTGGAGTCAGTCCACCCATTCCCTGACCGGCACTGAATATGACAACCGACCCATCCGACGAGCTAACGTTTTCTACCGAAATCGTAGTTCCGTTCACTACGGCTTCTTCGACTTCAAAATCGTAGGGCGCTGATTGATTGACACCGTAATAAACATGGACATGGGTCGCCCACCCGGCATCCCCTCCTGTGCATGTAACGTTCACAGTACCATTGGATGACCCAAGCCCCGCTTCAAGAATATACCACAGTTCCTGATGGTTTCCAGAGATGCTTGGATTATCCGCTTCACCTGCTTTAGTACAGGTATTGCCGTCAACCGTAACGTTCGAGAGGCTCATACCGCTACTCTCGTCACAGGCGATAACTACGACAAGCCGGTCATTACCGGCACTGCCAATGTCAATACTATGGCTTAGACCTGTTGAACCGCTTGCCCGTTGAAATGCTATTTCTGCGGTCGAGGGGAGTACAACCGAATTACCCTGAACTGTTACATTGTTCTTAGTTCCCTGATTAAATTGATTTCCCGCGACCTGGTACCAGTACGGAAAGCCATCTCCGATATCCATATCCATGGTAAAGGAACGAATCAAACTCCAGTCAGACCATACGTTTGAACCGACCGGATCCCTCGCCCGCGATTTCCAGTAGAAGAGAGTTTCCGCTTCGGCAGCAGTGCCAAGTAAAATAGTTTCGGTAATAGTATCACCCGATGGATAGGTTCCCGTAGTCTCAGAAGACACGCTCGAAAATCCATAATCCGTATCCCACTGGATTTCGTACTGGATGTCATCGCTCTCTGGATCGGTAGATGCAACGGATAAGGTACAAACATAAGGTGGAGGATATGCGTTGAATATCGCGTTGTCGAATATTCGGATAAGTGTTGGACTGACGGGCGTAATTAGATCGCCCTCATATCTGTAAATACTGTCATTATCGTTTCCAGACATATACCAGTAATTTCCGTACTTGTAGATTCCTGAAGGCCAACTATCTTCATTGCCTATATAATAAGAGATTCCCGTATAAACCCAGTCTTCATCGTATTGAAAGATGCTGTCATAATCATATCCTGACATATACCAGTAAATACCATCTTTGCGTATTTGTGGTGGAGTC
>CAYWUC010000308.1:0-2391 GCA_964461395.1 uncultured bacterium | reverse complement strand
AAAAATAGAATTCCGTTGTTAGAAAGGCTAACTTCTCCCGGTTGCGGATAAGTCCCTCCTCCTATTAATCCAGCGTAAGAAATAGTGTGATGAGGTGCCCGGAAGGGTCTTTTTGCTATCAGTGAAGTTTTAGAGGGTAAGGTGCCGGTAATGGAATGTATTTTTGTGGTTTCAATAGCTTCATCTATATTCATTAAAGGTAGAACTGTAGGGAGTCTTTTTGCCAGCATTGTTTTTCCTGAACCCGGTGGCCCTATCATTAAAACATTATGTCCCCCGGCAACGGCAATTTCAAGAGCTCTTTTTGCCGTGAATTGACCTTTGACATCGGAGAAATCCAGGTCAAATTTTGAGTTTTCCTGAAATATCGCGTCTACGTCGACTATGAAGGGTTCTTTATTTCCTTTTTTTAAAATATCGATACATTCTTTGAGATTGCTTACCGGATAGATGTCCGCTCCTTTGACCACTCCGGCTTCTTTGGCATTCCCCGAAGGGACTATCATTTGATTTATTTTATTTTTTTTTGCGAGAATAGAGGCGGGTAAGACCCCTTTTACTTTTCTTATTCTGCCGTCGAGCGCGAGTTCACCTATAATTAAAGTGTTTTTAAAGTCAATCGGGTTAATTTGCGCGGAGGCAGACAGGATACCCAGAGCAATTGGTAAATCGAGTGAGGTACCTTCTTTTTTAATATCAGCCGGCGCGAGATTAACGGTAATTTTTTTAACCGGAAACTCAAAACCAGTGCTTTTTATAGCCGACTCGACTCTTTCTCTCGATTCTTTTACAGCTGTTTCAGGTAAGCCTACTATTGTAAGAGAAGGTAGTCCCCTTAAAAGACTAACTTCGACTTCGACGCTTTGAGCTTCAATGCCTTGAAAAGCACAGGAAAGGATTCTGGAAAGTTCCAATACCTACCTCCAAAAGAACTATTTATATAATCTATTAAGAACTTCTAAAAATTTGGCGTATTTTAAAGCAGATAAAGAAGTTTTTATATTTTTAAATAGTTAACTCTTTTGGTGTTTTTGGCTTATACCAATATCCGTGCCATAACTTAATTCCCCATTATCTATTCGAATATGGTAATGGCAATCCGGATTGGTACAGACCCATGCTTTATATGGTATCGATGCGCCACTCTGTCCGTAATCTGACAACGGAACAAGTACGCCAAAATTACATTTTTGACATTTGGGATATTCCATAGGTAGATCCACTTCCTCCTCCCTTTATTATTTTTAGGCTTAAAGCAATTAATAATCGGTACAAAATTAATAGTAGTTCTCCGTAAGATGTACCGCCTTCACTTCTTCATAGAAGTATAATTTTCTTTCCAGATATGTCAAGGGGAAGTGGAACCAGTCACTTGACTAATTCAATGGTTTTTGTATAATCTCAAAGAAATGTTTTTGTATAAAGGAGTTTTAAAATGTATAGACCTGAAATAACAGTTGTTGATTGTACGATAAGAGATGGGGGACTTATGAATAATTCAAAGTTCCCATTCGAGATGGTCAGGGCCGTTTATAAAGCTATCTGCGATTCCGGTGTCGATATTGTAGAACTTGGTTATAGAAACAGCAAAGAAATGTTTTCTACGGAGGAGTACGGACCTTGGAGGTTTTGTGACGATGATAAGCTTAAAGAAGTCGTAGATGAGATCGAAAGCGAAACCAAACTTTCTGTGATGATGGACGCACACAAGAGCGCAATCGATGATATAAAACCTCGTGAAGAAAGCCCTGTGGATATCATCAGGGTTGCCACTTATGTAAAAGACATCGATAAGGCAATAAAAACTGCTAATGCAGCAAATGACAACGGTTATGAAGCCACTATAAATATTATGGCTATTTCGCATGCTGTTGATTGGGAATTGGATCAAGCGCTTGCTCAGATACAGGAGGAAACAAAGGTTATAGCAGTATATATTGTGGATAGTTTTGGGGCTCTTTATAGTGAAGATATAGATTTTTATTATGACAAGTATAAAAAACACATTAAAAATAAAGAAATAGGCGTACACTGTCATAATCATCAACAGCTCGGTTTTGCTAACACAATTCAGGGTATAATCAGAGGGGCAAATTACGTGGATGGCACATTGTATGGAATAGGGAGAGCCGCGGGCAACTGTCCTTTAGAGCTTTTAATGTCTTTTCTGAAAAATCCTAAATTCGATATAAGGCCAATCTTGGATGTTATAGGAAAGTATATAATTCCCATGGAAGCTGAAATCGAATGGGGTTATAATATACCGTATATGATAGCCGGAATATTGAATTTGCATCCCAGGGATTCTATGGCACTTCTCGATCTCGATGAGAGTGATCCGAGAAGATCTGATTACAAGGCTTTCTACGAAAAGTGCCTTGATTTGATATA
>CAYWUC010000307.1:0-1986 GCA_964461395.1 uncultured bacterium | reverse complement strand
AACTCGGATGTATTTTCTTTTTTGTTCCACCAGTAATAATGAAAGTAAGGGGTAAAGTAATAACGAACGGTTCTCGCAGAAGGACTAAAAAATGACCTCCTGGAAGATTTTTGATTATTTCTATTTAATAAATTAATTTTTGTCTCGTTATTATTCATGAAAATAATATAGATAAAAGTTAGGACATGTCAAGGGGTTTAAATTGCCTTCGGCAATAGTTAATTTGTTGATTGGTTAATTGGTAAAGTAGTCGATTGGGTAATTGGTAAAAAAATACAATTCCTACATCTCCTACATGTGAAAAGTGGGTTGGTGGAGAAGGTTTTAAAAAACAATATTTTTTCTCTGTGTTTATTTTTAAGAACGAAAAAATAAATTAAGGAGGTTGTGGTGATTTCAGTGTTCTTTGCATAGCTGTGTGGGATATCAGGTATTAGGTCTTTGGTTTTAGATCTTAATCGAAAAATATAAACTTCGTGTCTTAGTGCCTTCGTGGCTAATTTGGGGGTAGGGATTGGGATTCTGGCTCCTGCCTTCTAACTACTGATTTTTGGCTTGACTTTTTATTTTTTTACCGTAAAATAAATTATTAAAGGTTTTGAAACATTTAAAGGGGGTGTTGAAATGGAAGAAAAAAAGATAGGCGTTATAACTCATTATTTTGGTAATATCTCTGTTGGTATTATTAAGCTGGATGCTCCTTTAAAAGTAGGTGATACGATTCATATCAGGGGCTCTCATGATGATATTACTCAGAGCGTGGATTCTATGCAGATGGAGCATGATTCTGTTGAATCGGCAGATAAAGGAGATGAGGTGGGTATAAAGGTTATAGAGAAAGTCCATCCTCATGATGCGGTTTATCTGGTCATTGATTAAAAATAGATTAAATAACGCCTAATAAGTATTAGTTATTAAAAGTGGCTTTTGGCCTTTAGCTATTAGCGAAAGTCCTATAGTAATACTGTGTTTAATTTTTGGGATGAGTGTGGTGAGCTAAAAGCGAAAGGCGAATAACAAATTGCTTGTAGTAGTTACCCTTGACACTCAATTAATTCTTAGTATATTCGCAGGAATTTACGAGAAAGAAAGGAGGATAGATGCCAGACCATCTTATAAAAGAGATAAAAGAAACCGAAAAAGAAGCTGATAAAATCATTGCTAAAGCTAAGGAAAAAGCACAGAAAGATATCGAAAAAGCAAGACAGGAAGCAGAAATGAATATCGAGGAAGCTAATGCTAAAGTAAAAAAAATGATCGCTGATAAGAAGAAAAAAGGCGCGGAGAAAGCAGAGGAAGAGAAAGGGATAATGGAAAAAGAAATGGACAAAGAAATAGAGAAGGTGGCAAAAGATGCTTCCAAGAAAATAACAAAAATTAAGGATTTGATTGTAAAAAGGATTCTGAAAAGGAATTAAATGCCGCAAAAAAAGCTGAAAAAAGCTAATTTTCTTATATACGAAGATAATAAAGAAGGGTTTTTGAGCGATCTTCAGGAAAAAGGTATTTTTCATATTACTAATTCTCGCATCTCTACATTGGCGGAAGAAAATCCGGATTTAGTACCGGAAGAGAAATTTTCGGACAGAGAAGCAGATGAGATTTTTAAGAAAATCGAAGGTATTATAAATTTACTTAAAGATCACGCGGAAAGTAAAGGGGTACTCGGGCAGTTTATAGATTTAAAAACAGGAATTTCGCCGAAAGAATACAGGAAAATAGTTGAAAATTTCGATATAGAGGAGATTAATCAAATAAGTGATTGGGAAAGTGAACTTTATCATTTAAAAAATAAGGTTATCGAACTTACAGATAAAGCAGAATTTTATAAGGAATGGGTAGATATTAAAGCCGAAATTGCCGAATTTGATAAGATCAAAGACGTTTCAGTAAAAGTTTATAAATTGAGCGTGGATAAAGATGAGTTAGAACAAAAATTAAAGGATATTCCTGTAGATTTTCATATTATTTTCGAGAATCAAAAGA
>CAYWUC010000306.1:0-3923 GCA_964461395.1 uncultured bacterium | reverse complement strand
TGCTTTCAATAATTCGATTCCGTCCATGTCCGGAAGTACCAGGTCTATAAGCGCGACGTCGAAATCTATTTCTTTGAACCGGTTGAATCCTTCTTCTGCGCTCGGGGAAGTCGATACAATAAATCCTTCTTTTTCTAACGCTATACTTAGCAGCTTTAAAAGTTTTTCGTCATCATCAATAATGAGTACTCTGTCAGCCATCTTTCCTCCTTGTGATATGCTCCGTTAATTTATTTGAATCTATTAATCAATAATACATATATAGTGTATGTTGTCAAGTATATACTACACTTGTTTATTTAAGTTGTAAGAGATGAGGATATGCTTTTTTATATATGTACTTGATGGTTAATGTGTTGGTAAATGGAACGATTCTTTTATAGTAAATTAAATATGAAGTTAAAATTCGAGAAAAGTAATGAATTAGATATTTTTTTAGTTTTTAGATGGCTTGTTCTGCTTTCTGTGATCCTTATCGCGGGCTATGCTACCAAGGAAGACACCAGATTGGATATTATTTATAAGATAGCTTTTATATATTTTGTTATTAATTTGGCTTTAAGGATATGGAAATCAGAGTTGATGAGAAGAGAGTTGATTCTTTTTGGCTTATTTCTTTCTGATATTATAGTTGTTTCAGCTGTTTTTTATTTAACCGGGAGTATAAGTTCGGATTATTATATTTTCTATTTTCTTACCATAATGATGGCTTCGATCTCCGCGGGACTGGCTTCATCTATCGCCATTACGATCGCGAGTGCCGGAATTTATATTTGGCTGGTTCAGCAGAGAGAGGGTTTCAGTTTTGAAGACCCCGTTATGTTATTGAAAATCGTGTTTTTGCTTATTACTGCGTTTATAAGTGGTTTGTGGAATAAAATAATGAAGGAAAGAGTCGATACCGTAAGAAAGAGTGAGGAGCGGGAAAAAAAAGATATTCAGCAATTCTACAGAGAAGTTGTAAGTTCTATTAACACCGGTATTGCCGTTTTCGAGGAAGCGGCAGGGGCGCCGGTTTTGAGGTTGATTAATCCCAGAGCTCAGGAACTTGCGGAAGACAGTGGTAAAATTATCCCTATTTTACAGGAGTGTATAAAAGAGTATATCAACCCGGGTAAAAATGTGCATCTGGTGAAAAGAAGTAAGGGGAAATACTGGGGAATAAATCTTTCTTTCTTTAAGAATAAAAAGGGCGGAATAGTTGTATTTAACGATATAACCGAGAGAAAAAGAATGGAAAAAGAGATGGAACGTTCGGAAAGGATAAACCGTTTGGGTAAATTAACTCTTCAGATAGCGCATGATTTAAGAAATCCCCTCGGTACCGTTAGCGGATTGGCTCAAATACTTACAATGTCTACAAAAGAAGATAAAGGAAAAAAATACGGTAAGGAAATCTTGAAGGCTGCAAATATAATAAATGAGTTAATAGGGGATATGCTCGATTTTTCAAAAGATCAAAAGTTGAATATAGAAACATTCGATTATACGGCTTTTTTACAAGAGGTTCTTTACGGTTTTAAAAATTCGGAAAATGTGAAAGAAAAGAAAGCTAAAATAAAATTTAATTATGAAAAGGGAAATTATGAGATCGACGCGGATAAAGAAAAGATAAGAAGGATTTTTAGCAATCTTATTAATAATGCCTGTGACGCGTTGGGCGAAAACGGAGAAATAGCTATAGATTTGAGTGAAAAAAATGGTAATATTATAACGAAAGTGAAAGATAACGGTTCGGGTATTCCCGAGGATAAAAAGGATGAAATTTTTGAACCTTTTGTAACCAGTAAAGCAAACGGCACCGGGCTCGGCCTTTCCATTGTCCATAGAATAGTAACTTCTCATAATGGTAAGATATTTGTGGATAGTAAAGAAGGTGAAGGTACAGTGTTTACAGTAGAGTTGCCAAAAAAAGGAGGAAAAAATGGCTAAAGTTTTAGTTGCGGATGATGTTCCTTCCATTTTGTACTTATTTAAGGAATTCTTTAAACTCAAAGGTTTCGAAGTCGATACCGCGGATAATGGGTTTGAGGTTGGTAAAAAACTTAAAAAGAACAATTATCATCTTGTTGTTTTAGACATAAAAATGGGAGGAAAGCATGGGTTAGAGGTTCTCGAGAATGTAATTGAGAGAGGGTATAAATTTCCCGTTATTGTTTGCACGGCATACGGGCATTTAAAGGAAGATGTCGATTTAATAACCAAAGGAAAATTAGATGTCGAATTTTTAACCAAACCTCCGGACCTCGAGCTTTTATGGGATAAAGTTGTTAAATTGTTGGAGAAAAATGCGATTAAAGAAGAGATCGGAACCGATAACGGAAAGTAAAGATCTAAATGAACTTTTAAAAAGAATACTCGACCTTGCGCAGGGAGTTCTTGAGAGCGAGGCCGCGACTCTTTTTCTCGTGGATAGAGATACCGATGAGCTGGTTTTTAAAATCGTTAACGGTCCTATGGCATCTGAATTGCAGGGAAAAAGGATTGAAATCGGAGAAGGTATAGCCGGCAGGACTGCCAGGGAAGGAAAGTCCTTTATTGTAAACAGGCCTAAAAAATCCGGATACGAGGATAAGTTTGACAAACAAACTGGATTTAACACAGACTCTTTACTCGCGTCGCCTCTTATAGTGGACGGAGAGACTATCGGAGTGATAGAAGTGATTAATAGTAAGGGAGGGGATTATACTGAAAAAAGTAAAGAAATATTAGAGCAGTTAGCGGCTCAGGTTTCTTCCGAACTTAAAATGGCTCTTCTCGGTGAGCGTCTTTCGAAGTCCGAAGATTTTTTGAATTCTGTTATTGATTCTTTACCCGGGGGGATAATAATTTTAGATGACGAAGGGCTTATCAAAAAATCAAATAAGACAGTCGAAAAGATGTTGGGGGAAAAGGATATCGAAGGGCAACAATTAAAAGAAATTTTGCCCTACAAGGATATTTTAGAAAGTATCAGAAAAACTAAATATAAGGGAAGTTTTGAGGCGGTTATCAGAAGAAACGGGAAGGAATCTCATCTTAATTTCGAGTTATCCAGAGCGAAAGAAATTAGTTCTTCAGGGATAGAGGCGGAGTATATTATCATACAAATTGGTGATGTAACGGAAAAAATAGAGCTCGATAGACTTAAGTATCTGCAGGAAGCTAATGCTAATTTCGTAGCTGGTTTATCTCATCGTTTGAGAACTCCTCTTACACCTATTTTAGGGTTATCCAGTATTTTAAAAGACCAGAAAGATTTTCCTGAAAATTATAAGGAGATGATTGAGATAATTTACGGCGCGTCTTTGGAGATGAGAGAAATGGTAGAAAAACTTTTGGATATTGCTAAGATAGGAGCGAATAAAGCAATAGAAATCGATGAAGAAGTTGACCTTAGCTCAGTTTTGAGTGAAATAATTTCAGATTTAGACCATGTTCCTTTTGAATTTAAGGAGAATAAAGGAAAATTTGTTGTGAAGGGCAAGCATATTTGGCTGATTAAATCACTCAGGGAATTAATTGCTATTGGATTGAAGGAAAAAGCTGGAGGAAATCTGCGGATAAAATTGAACAGTGAGGGAGAGTACGTATATCTTAATTTTAAAGGTTTTAAATCATTAATAGATGATTTTTCCAAACTGGAAAATGCTCCTATATTTCAATTCGATGATCCCTTAACTGGTGATTCCGATATAAAATATTTAGACTTACCTCTTATTAGATTGATATTGAATCAGCATAATGTAAAGATTTCAGTTAAGGAAGACGAGAATTTACTTTCACTGAGGTTTGAAAAGGCCGGGAAGTAATTTTTGGCTGTTAGCTTTTGGCTTTTAGTTGTTAGCTTGAAGAAGAAAATATTTTTAACCTGTATTAATCCCCAAAATCTTGTGTTTATATATGGGGTTGTGTGTGGTGGTTAGCTAAAAGCGAATAGCGAA
>CAYWUC010000305.1:0-4211 GCA_964461395.1 uncultured bacterium | reverse complement strand
AAAGTCGCGTTCGAAGAAAACAAAGACCAGATTGAAACTTTGACGGAGGTGTCCGCGAGTAACCGTCCTTTTATAGATAAACAAGAAGATGAGGTAGGGGAAATAAGTTCTTCTTTTAGTTCCGTGGTTGAGGCGTTGAATGAGTATACGGGAACGGTTGAAGCTCTCGAAGAAAGTCTGGATAGAGAAAAGAATCTTACCGATAACCTTGCTCAGGACCAACACTGGAAAGATTTAAGTCTTTTAGAGATTGTTACCGAAGGGAAGGCACCCCCTTTGAGAGTTAATCTCGGGAGGGAACCTTTAACCTTAGATCCTTACGAAGAAAGAGATCCGATATCGGATGGAATAATTTATCTCATTCATAGAGGCTTGTTCGATTATGGGTTTTCGGGTAAGGTGTATCCTTTTTTGGTGGAAAGATGGGAATTGTCCGAGGATGTTAAGAGATGGGATTTTATTATAAAGGAAAATATCAGAACTCATAAAAATAAAAATATCGAAGCGGAAGATATAAAATTTATGCTTGAAAGGCTAAAAACGGATAATAAATTAAATTCTTTAATTCAGATTGAGGATATTGAAATTAAGGGGAAATATTCTTTTACGGTTAAGTTGAAGGATAATCTCAATTCTTTTCTCTCCAACTTAGCCGCGATTCATTCCTCTGTAATTCCGAGGACTTCTTCCGGTGATAAAGTTGACGGTATAGGGCCTTTTAAATTGAAAGAATGGAAAGAAGGAGAGAAAATAATTTTGGAGCCGCATCCCGGTTATTTTATGGGGAAGCCTTATCTGTCGAAATTGGTTTTTGACGTAGTGGATAATCCGACGGAGGAATTCAAAAGGGGAATGCTTGACATCGCAAAAATTGATTTAGAAAGAGTCGCTACTATTAGAAAAGATGATGCTTTAAATGGGAGTTTGGTTTCTTGTAAAAATTCTAATGTAAATTATCTTGGATTTAATTTTAACATGGAAGAATTACCTTTTGCGGATAAAAAAGTTCGTCAAGCTTTAAATTACGCTCTTGATAAAAAAACCATGGTAGAAGAAACTTCTTTGGGTTTTGGGGAAATTTATAAAGGTTTGTTTCCCGCGGAATTATACGCTTATGATTCTGGGGCTATAGGGTATGAATTTAATTTGAATAAAGCCAAAAAACTTCTTGAAGAAGCAGGTTTCGATGGAGGATTACCCGAAACATATACATTACTTGTATCTGATTCTTCTGTTGGAGTAAAAAGAGCGGAATTTATAAAAGAAGCTTTTTCACGTATTGGCGTTAAAATAAAAATCCAGAAGAAACCGTGGAAGAATTTTATAAAACAAATAAAACAGGGAAAAGCTGAATTATTTTTAACTTCCTGGATTCCTGATAATATTGACCCTGATGATTTTTTATTTCGTCTTTTCCACTCTTCCTCGGCTGGCAGCGATAATTTGACTTTTTATTCTAATAAAAACCTGGATAATAAAATAAGAGATAGTTTACGGGAAATAAACCCCATGCGAAGTAGGAGGTTACGTGGGGAGGTGGAGAAAACAATAATAGAAGAAGCTCCCTGGGTTTTTCTGGCGCATGATAAAAATTATTTTTTAATTAGTGACAGAGTTTTTGGATTCAAGCCAAGTTTGCTGAATCGCGCGCATTACGAATGGGTAGGGATAGAATAATGGAATTTTTAAGTTTTACTTTAAATGATAAGTTATTCGGCATACCACTCGCGAACGTAAAAGAAATAGTAGAGGAAAAAGAGATAACACCCGTACCGTTATCCAGTGATTATATCGAAGGTGTAATGAATCTTCGCGGAGATCCTGTTACGGTGATTGACTTGAGAAAGAAAATAGGTTTTGATGGATCTTCTACCTCCAGGGAGATCATATTATGTTTAATAGATGATATAATAATAGGGCTAAGGCCGGATAGTGTACTCGATATTCATGAGGTTAAGGAGTCCGAATTGAAGAGTGTACCTCCCAGTTTGAAGGGAGAAATAGAATCAAAATATGTGAAAGGAATTGTGAAAATAAAAGAAAAGTATATAATAGTTGATATAAAAGAATTAATTTGATGTTAAGGAGGGAAAAATGAGCGCAAGAATTTTAGTGGTGGATGACGCGATTTTTATGCGTAAAATGTTGGCAGATATACTTCAGAAAGGCGGATATGAGGTTTGCGATGAAGCCGGCAACGGTAGTGAAGCCGTCCAGAAATACGAGAAACAGCATCCGGATCTTGTTACAATGGATATAATAATGCCTGATATGAGTGGTATCGACGCGATTAAGCAAATTAAGGGATTGGATTCCGAAGCGAAAATCGTTGTTGTTAGCGCTATGGGACATCAGAGTTTGGTGGTCGAAGCTATTCAGGCTGGAGCAAAAGATTACGTTGTTAAACCTTTTCAACCTTCGAGAGTTATAGAAGCGGTTCAGAGAGTTTTGAAGTTATAAGAATAATATAAACTTATAAACTTTATTTTAAATATGGAAGATCAAAGAAAAGAATATATAAAATTATTTAAAGAAGAAAGCAGTGATTATTTAAACAGGCTGAACAAAATAATCGTAGAGCTTGAGAAAGACCCGAATAACAAAAAAATAACCGCTGAAATTTATAGGATTTTTCATACACTTAAAGGTATGGCTGCTTCGCTTGGTTATAATGAAATAGAAACAATCTCACATGATTTGGAAGAAAAGCTGGAGTTTTTTAAAGACGAAAAGCAAAAGAAAGTTAATGCTGAAGTTATAGACGAGGTATTTAAAGGTGTCGATAGAATCGAGCATCTTCTTGCCACATTAAACACAAAGGTTAAAAAAGACGAAGGGAAGCCGGATGAGGAAGATAAGGAAAGTTTCCCCTGGGTCGAGATTTTGCTTAAAGAAGATGTATCTCTTCCCGCGGCAAGAGCAGCTGTGATCATACAGAGGATAGAAGAAAAAGTTGAAATAAAGGATATCGATCCTCCGTATGAAGAAATAAAATCCGGTAATATGGGAAGGATTTTAAAGGTTAGTTGCGCTGAACCGGAAAAGATTGTAGATATGATTGCATCAACCGATGAAGTTGAAACCGTGAAGGTGGAAGATCGAAAGGGAGGGAAAGGAAGTACTGCGACTGGTTTTGAAGGAATAAGAGTAAACGTTGGTATGTTGGACCGTATGCAAAATCTCGTCGGTGAATTGGTTGTTACTACTTCTCAATTATCCGGTATTATAAGAAGTTTTGGTGAAGAAAAATTTGAGGATATTTTGGAACTTCATAACAGGAGTGTTAAAGAATTGCAGGAGGTTGTTACAAACATTCGATTGGTTCCCCTTTCTTTAATTTTTAATAAATTTCCGCGTTATGTTAGAGATTTGAGTAGAAAATTAGAGAAAGAAATAAGTCTTGAAATTTTTGGAGAAGATATTGAAGTTGATCGCTCCCTCCTGGAAGGAATCGGCGATCCTTTAATTCATATTATCAGAAATTCAATTTCTCATGGTATTGAAACTCCCGAGGAAAGAGAAAAATTAAAAAAATATAGAGCGGGAAAGATAACTGTTTCGGCTAAAAGTATGAAAGGGGATATTTTAATCCAGATAAGTGATGACGGAAAGGGAATAAATACAAAAGATGTGTTTCTTGCCGCTTTCAAAAGAGGGTTGGTAGAAGAAGAAGAATTTGAGTCCCTTTCAAAAGCGGAAATCCTTAGATTTTTATTCACACCTGGTTTTACAACAAAAGAAAAAGCGGACAAAGTTTCCGGGCGAGGGATAGGGTTGGATGTGGTTAGAAAACTCGTTCGTTCTGTGGGAGGCAGTGTTAACATAACTACAGAAAAAGATAGAGGTACTACAATATCTATGAAATTACCTCTTTCAATGTCGATAATCAAAGTTTATTTATTAGGTTTGAATAATCAGTTATTTGCTTTACCTATGACATTTGTTGATGAAACTTTAACGGTATCACGGGAAGCCGTCTCGAAACTTATGGGGAAAGAGGTCATGCTGCTTAGAAGAGAAATTCTCCCGATCTATCATCTTTCCGATATCCTTGAACAGAGTTTTTCTAGTAACGGAAAGCAAAACAGTCCGTGTGTGGTTGTGGAAATTGAAAATGACCGTTTCGCTATCATGGGGGGGACTTTTCGGGGTAGTACTGAAGCAGTTGTTAAACCTTTGCCTTCCCCTATAGATAAAATTAAAGGATATAT
>CAYWUC010000304.1:0-1793 GCA_964461395.1 uncultured bacterium | reverse complement strand
TGAAGGAAATTGGTCCAAACCTATTAATTTAAATAAACAAATTAATTTCGATTACCAGAGCGCTTTCCCTTATGTTTCTCCGGATGGCAAATATCTTTTCTTTACCAGTTATGATGAAATCAAAAACAAATCAAACATTTTCTGGATAAGCAGTGCTATTATTGAACAACTCAGACCTGGAAAACAATAACATCATATGAATAGAGGGATCAGGTCTTGATTTTTTAATCTCTTCACTATAGCTATCGCTATGATTGAACAATCAATCAGTCACTGGTCAAAACTAAAAACAAAAAACCGCTAACGGCTAAAAAATTCCTTGACATTTATTCCCTTTTTTAACATTATTAACAAAAAGGAGATTTATCGATGAGTAAAATTTTACTGTTTAGTGATATTGCCGCACTCTCAGCAATCTCTATTCTAAGTATCATGAGCGCAACTCTTTTGGCACGTTTATCAAAAATAAAGCTAAAAGCTGGAATTCCGGCGTGGAATGAGGTTCAGCTGGTTGACCACAAAACTTCGATGGGATGTTCAGTTGAAGATCTACTCGGGGACTTACGGCTATCTCTTCGAGGCTTTCTTATAACAGGTATTATTCTTCTGATTCTGCTCTTCGCTTTAAGAAAAGTCGACACTTTCGCAACCTTTGACCGGATTCTCGTATATATAGGCTTTATACTCTGTTTGATATTTGCTTTATTGTCAGTTCGTTTGAATGTCCGCTCAGCAAGCTTACTCATCTCGAATGTTATAAATCGCCAAAGCAGTTAATTATTAAGAACATATTAAGAACATATAGGGGCCTGGTCTTGTTTTTTGAATATTCTAAAACCTAAGACCCAAAACCTAACACCTAAAAACACCCTTGACAAAAACCGAAAAATGATTACACTTACTTCATAATTCAAAGTACTTTGAAGAGGAGGTGCTAAAAATGAAAAAATTTACGTTATTAATCTTATTATTGCTCGCTATCCCTTTATACTCAAGGCCAAAAGTCGAGATCTCTTTATCGCATATGCCTCTGCCTGTAGATTACCCCGAATGGGGGTACCCTGAATGGTATAAAATATATGATTTGAATCTGGTCCTGAATCCCTCATCCCACTTCGGCTTCAGGTTCGGATTCGGAGAACTGGATTTCTCTAACGAAAAATATTCCTTTAACGGCTACCTTTATAATCATATAGAAGGTATCTATTATTTTACGGATAAAAACGTTTCACCATACGTTTTGTTAGATCTCCGAACTTCTTATTCCAGAGATGAATATATAGGAGGATCCTACTACTGGTATCATTTTTATACCAGTACCGGATTTGGTATGGACTGGTATTTCTCGGAAAGGGCAGCATGTTTTATAGAAATCAGAGATTTTCCAATGTTTGAATTTTATAAATCCGAGAGTTCTACCTCCACTAACTTCGATATGTCCCCTAAAATTACATTAGGATTTAAATTCAACATATATTCGGGAAGCAGCACAAAGGTTCAGGAGCAACCAAATAACAACCCACCAGAGATCGAAGAAAATTAATAACAAAAAATCAGTGTGTATCAGTGTAAATCTGTGGCAATTTTTTAATTGGTTTGTTGGATCGTGGGGTCGAGACTTTAGTGAATCGGTAGATCCGTGAATCCGTGAATTAGTACCACTACCTTTCCATATTTTACTAATAACATAATTTACCAATTCACCGATAACTAAGATTTCCACTTAACAACCTAACGATTTAGTAACTTCTGTGGTGAATTTTTCTTTTCCAAAAACTTTTTTTTACATTCTT
>CAYWUC010000303.1:0-3474 GCA_964461395.1 uncultured bacterium | reverse complement strand
TCCACGATACAGGCTTGCGGTTTTAACCCTGTTGGAAAATACTTTGTTGGATTACAATAATAAAAACATAACTGTTATAGGTTTAATAGATGAAGCTCAAATATTGTCTCTCGATGCTTTAAGAGAAATACGACTCCTATTAAATTTTGAAACTCCGGAAGAAAAGCTTTTACATCTTGTTTTATTGGGACAACCGGAATTAAAAAAGAAAATCGATAAAGTTCCTCAATTAAAACAAAGAGTAAATGTGCGATTTCACCTTGAACCGCTGACAAAGAAAGAAACAAAAGCCTATATTAAACATCGTTTGAAAGTAGCGGGAAGTAAAAAAGAAATATTCGCGGAAAAAAGTATAGATAAACTTTACACGATAAGTAAAGGTTTGCCGCGGGTAATAAATAATATCGCTCAAAATGCTCTTTTTGTGGGTGCGACGGAAAACCTTGAGAAAATTTTTCCGGAGGTAATAGAATCTGTGGCTGCCGATCTGGAGATATAAGTGAAAAAAAGAAAGAAAATAAGTTTTAAGAAAATATTATCTGAAAAATCTTCGAAAAAGGAAGAGCCAGAGAAAAAAGAAATTCCTAAAAAAAAGACTGATTCCCAAGAAAAACCTGCCAAAAAAGAAACGGTAAACACTCAATATGTTCATGAAAAAAAAGAAGTAGTTGAAAAATCCGAAAAAGAAGAGCAAATCAAAGTAGAACCTAAAAAAGAAAAAACCAAGAGAAAAAGAGAAGAACTTATGATCGTCAGAGTTTCAGAGGAGTTTTATGGAATTCCTCTTTCCTGCGTTGAAGAAATTAAAAGAGAATTAAGGCTAACCAGTACTCCTCACCTTTCCGAAACCCTCTCGGGAATCGCAGAAATAAGGGACTCGATTATTCCGGTAGTTAGTTTAGCTAATCTCTTTGGTGTAGAACAAGAACCTACGAAAGCAAAAAAAATACCCGTAGTAACAATAAAGATCGCGAATCAACTTATCGGTTTTCAAGTATCTGAAATCGTCGAGATTACGGAAATTCACAAAAACGAAATACTCCCCCTGCCAGATATTTTTCCTCCTCATCTTTTTTCAGGCGGATACACTTATAAATCGTTCATTGTTGGTGTGCTAAATGTCGAAAGTTTATTGAAAGGTAAACAAATCCAATCCTTCAAGGAGAAAATAAATGAAGTTATCAAATAAATTTGCTTTAATTTCTTCTCTTACGAGTTTTACAATAGGTGTTCTACTAATTCTCTCTCTCATTTTCTGGACTGTACCGTTAGAAGACTACACTCAAATCTTTTCAGTTCTTTTTATTTTTTCTTTTATCTTAAATGTTGTTTTGTATTTTTATCAAGAGGCACGTCTCAATAAAGCAATCTCAGAGGCGGACATGAAGAAAATATACGATGAGCCTGTTGTATGCGCGGTACATGCCGCTTTGAATTTTAGCGTTCTTATTTTTATTTTGTTATTAATTTTAAATACTCTATTAAAAATAACAACCACAATCAATATAGTTAAAATTGGATTCTTCTTTATCCCTGTGGGATTAATTCAGTTGAGTCTTATCTATTATTTGGGGTTATACCTCCTTATTCCTTATTACAGAACACTGGAAAGCGAAAGAATAGAAGGGCCCGATATAACTCAAAAAATTCTATTATTAGTTATTCCGGCCATAATTTTTTCGGGACTAACCGGATACGTTATAACAAAATCCTGGGGTGGTGTACTATACCTTTTATTCCCTTCTTTAATAATCTGGTTGTTGATCAAAACGATAAAAAGACCTGTTGATTACTTAGTGCAAAGGATGGAATATCTTTTAGATGACGCACTACCCGCGCCCGAGCAAAGGAGAGTTGTTTCAGGGGACGAAATCGCGAGCATCAATAACTCTCTTTCTCTTTTTCTAGAAAAAACGGTTTCTTCCGTATCACATATTAAAGAAACTATAGACAATGTTAAAACGCAAGGCAAAGCAATACTGAGTGGAATAGAGAGAGAAGCTTCTTCTTCCAAACAAATAGATCATTCTGTAAGCGATATCTTAGCAAGTAAAGAAGAAAGTGAATCCATGATTAAAACAATCAATAAAAACAATGCTAATATTGAAGCTTTATCCAATGAAATAGAATCACAAATTAAAACTCTAATCAATACATCCAAAAAATCGATAGAATTGGCAAATACAGGAGAAGAGAAATCGGAAAACGGTATAAATAAAATTAATACATTTGTGCAGAAAATAGAGGAAGGCTCAAAGAGTTTAGAGGAATTATCTTCCGCTTTCGAACAAATTAAAGAATTTAATTCTTTAATGGAACAAATATCCGACGATACGAATCTTCTGGCGCTTAATGCTTCCATCGAAGCCACAAGAAAAGAAGGAGAAGATAGCAAAGGTTTTAGCGTTATCGCGGACGAAATAAGAAAATTATCGAACGATTCCGCTTCTTATCTTGAGAAAACAAAAGAGAATATCAAAAGAATGAGAGAAGCAGTACGGTCCATAGTCGAATCAACGGAAGAATCAAAAGCCATATTTGAAGAAAGTAAATCTATAATACAAAAAACCGCTGAGGACTTAAAAGAAATTTCGGAGTCTATTGGAATGACCACTAACATGGCTAATCAAATCTCAGAAATACTAAAGGAAGGAGCAGATTCTACTGAGCTTATAAACAAATTTACAAAGAAGATTTCGGCTCTTAACGAAAAACAGGTGGAAGACGCTTTATCCCTATCGAAAGAAACGGAAGAACAGGCCGCTTCTATGGAAGATACGGAAACAAGGGTTCGGACTTTAATATCTTTAATAGATAAAATAAAGGAAGACACTGATATACATCTTGGATAAGATTCTAGTATTCTGTGTGGATAAAATTTTTTTCGGAGTTAATATAGACCAGATCAAGGGGTTGAGCAAACCCGGAAAAATAAAGAAAATACCCGGAAGCCCGGAATGGATCAGGGGTTCTGTCAAATACAGAAACAGTACGTTTCCTCTTGTCAATTTCTGGACAATCATGGGTTTACAGAAACCCGAAAAGAAAGTTTTGCTTCTACCTTCTGCCTTCGATTACTGCGCCTTTTTGGTTTCAGGAGTTAAGGGTATATACGAACTCGATACCGAGAAAAAATCCTCCAGCATATATTCTCTTCCTTACCTAAAAGGATTTGGGGTTTTCCAAGGAAAAATTGTAATTCAAATGGAGTTGGATGAAGTGTTAACAGAAAAACAAAAGAAGATATTAAAAAAGGTAAAGAATACGAATGGAAAAAAATAAAGTCGCGCTCTGGCATAAGATTATAGGAAGCACATTTTTTCTGGGAAAAATTAAAGGTGGAGGTACATGGTCGTCCATCCTGGCTGGACTATTGCTGTTTTTCTTTGTGGACTGGACTTCCCCCTATTATTTTGTAATGCTTTCCGGAATCCTAATCTTAAGTATTCTATTATCGATCAATCTCAGAGGAGA
>CAYWUC010000302.1:0-2130 GCA_964461395.1 uncultured bacterium | reverse complement strand
TAGGATTGCTGGGATTTGGACTGAAAACAGCAATCAGATTATTTTTTTAGATACTCCCGGACAATTCAAACCGGGAAACGAAATGGAAAAAGCAATGCAAAACCAGATAAAAAACGCAATAGATGATGCCGACCTTATGTTATTTATGATTGACCACAGAACAAATACAGAAGAAATTGAATTACCTCAGGCAAATGGCAAACCGGTTTTTATGATTATCAATAAAATAGATTTACTTTCTGAAAAGGATTTGAATAAAACAGTAAACAGTATTGATAAACAATATTTTACCGGAGTTTTCACAATATCCGCGCTTAGGGGAGACAATGTCGATAATATAATACCTCGCTTACTGGACTATTTACCGGAAGGACCTCCGCTTTACCCTGAGGATTATCTCTCTGATCGTCCTGAACGTTTCTTTATCGAAGAATTTGTAAGAGAACAAATTCTACAGGAATATTCCCAGGAAATACCATATTCTTCGGCTGTTAAAGTAGAAAACATGGATGGAAATAGGATAAATATCAAAATTTTTGTCGAGAGGGAATCTCAAAAGGGTATTATAATTGGGAAAGGCGGAAAGAAATTAAAGAAAGTGGTAAGTGAAGCAAGGAAAAAAATAGAAGAACTTATTGGAAAAAAGGTATATATGACTACCTGGGTGGCAGTCAAAAAAAACTGGAGAAAAGAAAAATCTGAAGTAAAGAAATTGGGATACTATGAATAGAAAAACATTTTTCTTTATTCTTATCGGATTTTTTCTTGGGTTAAATAAGAAACTCTCATCAATGTTTAAAAAAGGAAATTATAAAAAAGAAGATTCACTTAAACCCAACACTAAATTGCTGGGATAAAGCCATGATATATTTTCTTCTTTTAATTACGCTTATTTCTGCCGAAGTTCGGTCTCCCGAAGAAAGGTTGCAAATACTGAGGCAGCAATTAAAAGAACAAAAAGAAAAAATAGCAAAACTGAAATTCGAAAAGACTGATATTTTAAAAAACATACAGGAACTAGACAAGGAAATAAGTTTAAATGCCGAACTCGTAAACGTACTAAAGAGAAAAAAAGAAATAACAAACGAAGAGAAAAAAAATATCGAACTTCTAATGAATGAAATACATTATCGCCTTCAAGAAAAAAGAGAAATACTGGCAGATAGAATCAGGGAAATATATATTCATGGTCCTCTGCATCCCATTGAAATTATATTGCTTTCTTACTCTTTTTCTGATGCGGTTAAGAGGGTAAAATTCCTTACAATAATTGCGGACCAGGATAAAAGAGTGCTCAAAGAAGTCGAACGTTTAGAAAATCGCCTTAATTTACAAAAGGAAAGAACAGAAAAAAAAGCTACCACCCTTGATGAAATATTATATGAGGTAAAAGACCAAGAAACAGCATTGGAAAAAACAAAGAATGAGAAAAATGAATATTTGAGTGAAATAGAGGGGGAGAGTCAAAAAGCCGTGGCTATGTCAAGAGAAATGGAAAAAGCCATGGAAGACCTCGAGAAATTAATAAGAAGCCTTTCCCGAAAGGAAAGCGCCCCCGGAAGTAAATACTTCTCTCAAAAAATAATTGCCTTACCTGTAAACGGCATGGTAACAGGTTATTTCGGTAAACAAAGAGAAGAACGATATGGGACGGAAACAATAAATAGAGGAATAGATATCGAAGTTCCGTCAGGGACTAATGTGGAAGCCGTTGCCCCCGGAAGGGTTGTATATAATGATCACTTTCTTGGCTACGGGAAAATGGTTCTTATAGAGCATGGGAACGGTATCATCTCCTTATATAGCCATCTTGCCTCCGCCTCCGTAGAAAACGGAATGGAAGTAGAAGCCGGAGATGTTATAGGAAAGGTAGGGCAAACGGGTTCGGTTAAAAAACCTTCTCTTCACTTCGAAATCAGAAAAGACGGTATAGCGGTTAACCCTTTCAATTACATAAACCTATAATTATATGAAAGAAATAAAAGAACAACAAATACCCAAAAAAATCTTATCTTCATCTCTAAAAACGGAAAAATTTCCTTCATCTTATTTGTTTTGTGGTCCACCCGGCGTAGGGAAGTTCACTACAGCGTTATATTTTGCTTCGGAAATACTCAAAGATAAAAAAAG
>CAYWUC010000301.1:0-10127 GCA_964461395.1 uncultured bacterium | reverse complement strand
TAACAGACACTTAGCCTCCTTAATATTGCCACTCTATTCTCTATAGAGATATTTATGAATTTACGATATCTATCACATTATAACTAAATTTAGATGAAATTAATAAAAACATACCTTTTTGTCAAGGGCAATTTAGTTAGGGGGTTATAATGTTAAGAAGTTAGGAGGTTGGTAGGGCAAAAAATGGGATGTGTGGTGTGATTCGTGTGATTTGTTGTTAAGTATAGCTCTTAGCTTTTCGCCTTTAGCAGTTGGCTCAAAAAAAAACTTTGTGGTCTTTGTGTGCTTTGTGGTCCAAAATTCTTAGGTTGAGGGTTGGGTTCTAAGCAAATAAAATTTTAGTTGTTTTTCTCTGTGTTCTTCGTGCGCTCTGTGTGATAATTTTCTCCTTCCGTGGTTGAAAATAGAAACAAATTTGTTATATTGGATTATGAAATATTGGGTTGGATTAGATTTAGGAATTAAATGGACCGGTATCGCGATCAGCAACAGTTTCGACATAGTAAAACCGATTAAAACTGTTAAAACCGAACATTTAATAAAAGAACTAAAAAGTTTAAATAAAGAATACACCTTTAAAGGTATGGTATTGGGTTTCCCCTTAACTACAAAAGGCAAAATTGGGCAAAGAGCGAAATTCGTACAAAAAATAAAAGAAGAAATCGAAAAAGAATTAGATCTACCCATAAAACTTCAGGACGAGCGGTTTACGACAAAAGAAGCAACTAAAATCGCATCGGAATTAGGCAAAAAGAAGGATAAGAAACTTATAGATAAGATTTCCGCCTCATTAATACTTAAAGGCTATCTCGATGAGAATTAAAGCAATACTTACAATTATAGCAATAGGGCTTACGTTAAGCCCTCTCGCCAAATGTCCTAAAATGGGAAACGCTGTCATAAAAATCGATAAAGGGGATAACCTCAATATTATTTCAAGAAAATTAAAAGAAGCAAGAATCATTCAGGATAGACTCGGATTTAAATTAATGGTGGTTGTCTTTAAAAAGTCCACTTCTCTTTCATATGGATGGTATAAATTCGAGATTTATGAAATCCCAAGAGAGATCCTGAAAAGTTTACTTAAAGGAAGAAGATTAACGGTGAAAGTCACAATTCCTGAAGGCTTAAAGGTAAATGAAACAATATACGCGTTTCGCAGAAACAAAGACGCGGATATAAATATTTCTAAATTGAAGTTTCTAACCATAGATACAAGTTTTATAAAAAAACTCGGAATAAATCAGACCTCTCTGGAAGGATATCTTTTCCCCGATACATATATTTTCTACAAAGGAGAAACACCGGAAAATGTTATAAAAAAGATGGTTTCCAATCTCTACACTGTCATAAAACCATCTCAGAAATTTAAAATCAGAAATATGACTTTCAGTGCACACGAAATTCTAATCATAGCTTCTATGATTGAAAGAGAAGCAATGATAGACAGAGAAAAACCGATTATAGCTTCCGTTATTTACAATAGACTGGAAAAAAATATGCGTCTTCAAATCGATGCCACTGTTCTTTATGCCTTAGGAACTTATAAAAAAACGGTTACATATAAAGACCTTCGTTTCAAATCTCCCTATAATACTTACAGAAACAGCGGTTTACCACCAGGACCAATCGCCAGTCCCGGCTTCCAATCGATAATTTCTGCCCTTCATCCGGCAAAAACCGATTATTTATATTATGTGGCTACAGGAAAAGGCGATCATACATTCAGTAAAAAATACGATGAACATCAAACAGCTAAGGAAAAGTACAAAAATTACAGAAAAGATACTAAAAAGCTAACAGCTGATCGCTAACGGCAAAAAACCTTGATTTTCTATCATAAAAACTTATAAATATACCCAAATGGATAAAAACAAATATCAGGATAAAGCTTTCTATTTTTTATTAGCGGGTCTTTTTTTTACACCCATCTCCGCGTATGCCGCTATCCCTTTGGCATTAACTTCTCTTGTATTATTAGTTCTCTCAAGACCGGATATTAGGCTCAATCTACTTGACAAACTACAAATTCTTCTTCTTGGAACGATGCTTCTTTCATCTATATTCGGAGTTTATAAAAGACATAGCTTTTACGCTACCTGTGCTTTACTTTCATATGTTTTAGTATATTTTCTCGCAAAAGCACTTATCATTGAAAAAACACGCATTGAAAAATTCGTTAAAACAATAGCCATATTGATTACACTTGTATCCGCTATAGGAATATTACAATATATAGCGGGTTTTTCTCTGGTCTATAAGAATATACCAATAGTAGCCCCTTCTATGGAAAAAACCAGGATCACTTCTATATGCTACAACCCTCTAATTTTAGCCTCTCTTATTGGTTTCAGTTTGCCTATTCTTATTTCTTTTTTAATAGAAGAAAAAACAAAGAAACTTTTATGGATTTCGGGAATACTTGGAATAATAGCCTTCCTTTTAACTTCTTCGAGAGCCCCCACTATCGCACTCATTATATCATTATCTGTACTATTCTTTATAAAAAAGAAAAAATTAATAGCTTTCTTAATACCAATCGTCATAACGTTAATAGCAATATTATATACACCTTTAAGAGCCAGGTTACTGGTAGCTTTTAAAGAGGGTATAAATATAAACAGGATTATGTCCGCTAAAACAGGAATTAAAATGTGGAAAGAAAATTCTGTTCTTACAGGTGTCGGAATACATAATTTTTATCTTTTATTCGAAAAATATTCTCCTCCCGAATACAAAAAAGGAGCGCATTATGTACATAATATGTACATAAATTTTCTTGCAGAGGCAGGAATTCTTGGAGTATCGGCTCTTATAGCAGTATTTGGTTTCGCGATTAAATGGAGTAGAGACAATTTTACCAGATTAAAAGAAAATCTAAATAATAACGTATACCAAAAGTGGTTATCTCAGGGTCTATTTGTTGCTCTTATAGGTATAACTATTCACAATCTACTCGATAACACTATTTATGTTGTTGGACTCGGAATGTTATTCTGGATGGGAATGGGTATAATAAGTGGGATTTACTCAAAAACAAATTAAAACACTAGCGCAAATAAAATAAATCATTCCTCCGCGATTTCGACTCTACTTAAATAATTCTTTAAGTCTTCCAAACCTTTTTTAATGTTCTCGATATTTTGTTCCTTACCAGCAACTTCGATAGATTTGCCTATTTCACTAATCCCATCAAACCCATAACCCGCTCCCGAACCTTTCATACTGTGACCTAATCTTTCTATCTCTTCAAAATTTTTCGCCTCAAGATAAGATTCCATTTGTTCAATATCCTTTTCTCTGTTTTCTAAAAAACCGGGAATAAGATCAGCTATCTCGGGATCGACTTTTATAATAATTTTCTCACTATCATTCATAATACCTCCTTACTTACAAGCCCAATTTATTCGCGAATTCGTTTAAAACCATAAGCAATGTATCCATTTTAACAGGTTTCGCAACATGAGTATTACACCCGGCATCGAGGCATTTTTCAGCATCACCCTTTAAAGCAAATGCTGTAAGAGCTATAACCGGGGTTTCGTCCGCATTAACTCTATTCTCCCATACTCTTATTTTTTTTGTGGCAGTATAGCCATCCATCACAGGCATTTGCATATCCATCAAAACCAAATCGTAAACATTTTTCTTAAACTTTTCAAAAGCAATCTTACCATTTTCAGCTACATCTATCTCAACAGAAGATTTTTTAAGGAAAGCTTTTATTAACATACTGTTATCTTCGGTATCTTCTACGAGCAGGATTTTCATAGCCGGAAGATCGATTGGCTTAATTTTTTCGACTTTTTCTTCGTGCTTCTTAGCTTTCCATAAGCCAAGCGTAGTTAGAATCGCATTCTTTAATTCATCCCTTTTAATTGGTTTAACAAGATAACAACTAATACCCAATCTATCTATACGCGTTAAATCTGAAGTACGATAATCAGAAGTCAACATCATCACAGTAGTTATTTCTTCGTTTTTTTCATCCTCTCTTATAAACTCTGCCACCTCGAATCCGTCCACTGAAGGCATCCTCCGGTCCAGCAAAATCAACCGAAAATGTTCTCCCTTTTTTCTTGCCTTCTTTAATATTGAAATTGCTTCTTTGCCTCCAGAAGCTTCCACCACCTCTGCGTCCCACGCGGTTAAAATTTCTTTTAATATTAATCTATTTGTATCATTATCATCCACTATAAGTACCGGAATACCTCTTACATCCACTCCCCGAGGTACAATGAAAGTACGAGTTTTTTTCTCTTTCTGCATCTCAAACTTTACAGTGAATAGAAACTCACTCCCTTTCCCCTCTTCACTCTTCACCCACATCTTACCACCCATCAACTCGACTAGTTTTTTTGAGATACTGAGTCCTAAACCGGTTCCGCCAAATTTCCGGGTAGTAGAAGAATCCGCCTGTTTAAAACTTTCAAAAATGTCTTTATATTTACTTTCAGGGATACCAACACCTGTATCCTTAACTGTAAACAAGAAACAAACACCATCCTCTGCTTTATTTTCACATTGGTATCCTTCTTCTTCCGCAAGCTTTACATTTAATACGACCTCCCCTTCATCGGTAAATTTAATAGAGTTCCCAATTAGATTTACCAATATCTGTCGCATACGATAAGCATCCCCAATTAAATTCACGGGAATATTGGGAGAAATATGGTCAATTAGTTCTATTCCTTTCTTATGGGCTCTAATAGCCATAATATCACAGACTTTTTCGATTAGCGAATCGAGTTCGAATTCGCTTTTCTCAATTTGAATATCGCCACATTCTATCTTCGAAATATCTAACACATCATTAATTATCGCTAAAAGTGTCTCTCCGGCTTCTCTTAACACCTTAAGATAATTGTGCTGTTCTTTAGATAAAACTGTCTCTTCTAAGATTTCACACATTCCGATTATAGCATTTAAAGGCGTACGAATCTCATGACTCATTATAGCTAAAAAAGTAGTTTTTGCGTAAGAAGCTTTTTCCGCGGCTTTTTGAGTCTTAAGCAATTGCTCTTCTCTCTTTTTACTCTTAGTAACATCTCTTGAGATACCAAAAGTTCCGATTATATTCCCATTTTCATCATACCATGGAAGCTTCGTTGTAGAAACCCAGGTTATTCTTCCATCGGGATGTGTTTCTTTTTCAATCTTGTTCAATATTGGGTTACCGGTTTTAACTATTTCCTGTTCGTCATTATATGCTTTTTCCGCGTGTTCTTTTGTGAAATAATCGAAATCTGTTTTTCCGAGAACCTCTTCTTTAACAAGACCAACCTGTTCCGCTTTGGACTTACTTATCTCCACAAAACGAGATTCTTTATCTTTAAAATATATACTATCAGGTATATTACTGAGAAGAGAAGTAAGTAGATTACTTTTAAAAATCACTTCCTCTCCGAGTTCTTCAACCTTTTCCTGTAATTTTTCTTCTAATCTTTTTCTTTCCGTTATATCTCTTGAAATACCTAAAACACCAATTATATTTCCCTTCGCATCATACCTTGGAATTTTTGTTGTCGAAACCCAGGTTCTCGTTCCGTCGGGATGCGTTTCTTCTTCAATCTTATTCAATATTGGTTTACCTGTATTAACTATTTTTTGTTCGTCCCTGTAAGCTGATTCCGCGTGTTCTTTTGTAAAATAGTCGTAATCAGTTTTACCTATAATTTTATCTACATCTTCAGCACCGAATTGTTCTGCCACCGACTTACTGGCAAGTAGAAAACGACTTTGTTTATCCTTAATGTAAATATGATCAGGGATATTATTAATCAAATCATATACTAAAGACCTTTCACGTAACAAAGCATTTTCCAATTTCTTACGTTCATTTATATCGCGAGTCATACCAAATATTCCTATGGTATTGCCTTGTTCATCGGTTAATAAAGCTTTAGTAGTCAATAAATATACATCTTTTCCTTTTGAATTTTTAGATATTTCTTCCCTATCGATAATAGGCTTGCCTGTTTTCATTACCTGTAAATCGTCCTTCCTGGCCGCCTCTGCTAAATCTTCCGGATAAAAGTCAAAATCGGTTTTCCCTTTAACGTCTTCTTCAGAAGTTACAGAAGGAGAACCCTCCTGCTCCAGATAATATTTATTTACCCGAAGCAGACATCCTGTCTTGTCTTTGAAATAAACGGAAATTGGTACGCTGTCCATAAAACTTTTAAAAAGCGCCCTGTCAAGAAGTAATTCTTGCTCTTTCTTTTTGCTTTTGCTTTGAGATTTTTCAAGTTCAGCAATTTTTTTGCGTAACTTTTTTAATTCTTCGATTAATTGTTTTTTTGTTTCTTTACTATCATTCATAATAATTTTAATTTTTATAAAATAAAAACCAACTTAAAAGTTATAAAAAAGAGGAAAAAAGTAAAGGGTAAAACGATTTTTTCTAATCTTTAACAAAAATCAAATTATATGATACAATATCTTAAGATTCGATATTTCGGAGTTGGAATCCTCAAATAATTTAAATGTACAAAAAAATTTGGGGAAGGTTTGGTTTTAAACGATAAGAATATTTTTTCTTTTTTCTCTGTGTCCTTTGTGCGCTTTGTGTGAGAATAATCTTACAAACTTACCGCCCAAACTCGAGTTTAGCCGGCTCGAAATAAAGATACGGTTCCTGTATCAATTTTAAAATAGGCAAATAAGCAGTTTCTCTTATACCCATTAATCTTTCAAGGAACTTTAAAGGTTTCGGGTAAAGAACCACTTTATAATTTTTAATCTCAGCTTCATCCGCCGCGGTACTTATGGCATCTAAAAGACCACCATATTCATCGACAAGGGATATCTCCTTTGCCGTAAATCCACTCCAAATTCTACCCATTCCTAAAGAATCTACCTCCTCGACAGTTAAATTTCTGGGTGTGGCTACAGCTTGCAAAAATTGATCATATATATGATTTAACATCTTATCGAACATTTTTCTCTCATAATGTGAAAATGGACGGTGAGAACTTAGAGCATCGGAATGCTCTCCCCATTTCACTATATCATGAGTTATTCCGAACTTGTTATACAATCCTTCGGTAACAAATTTCGCCCCCCAAACCCCAATAGAACCTGTAAGTGTGGTTTTATTAGCCAATATCAAATCTGCGGGAGCAGAAATGTAATATCCTCCGGAAGCCACTACATTTCCCATCGATATAACTACAGGTTTTTTCTCCTTCAATCTCATAATTTCCCTATATATCAAATCCGAGGCAAGAGAACTTCCTCCTCCTGTATTAATTCGCAAAACAACCGCTTTCACGGAATTGTCTTTTCTTAACTTTTTTAGTTCTCTTGTTACCGATTCCGAACCAATGGTCGCACCCCCGAAAAGAGGAATATCCATAGGGGAATTAGAACTCTCCCCAACAATTATAGAACCTTCGAGAGTCAAAACTGCTATTTTTGGAGGATCGCTCAGCGAGAATTCTCTGGGAACAGTTTTCCCTCTCCAAATTTTACCTTCACCTTCGATACCTGCGAAAGCTTTGATTTCATCAAAATAAGCCAGAGTATCTATTAATCCCTCTTTTATTGCTTCTTCCGGCGTAAAAAAAGCCAGAGAATCTATAAGACTCTTTATTTTATTTTCGTCTATTTCCCTCGAATGCGAGATTCCTCCGACAACTACGTCTATAAGATCATCGAGGAATTTTCTTATCTGTTCTCTATCATACTCACTCATTTCTTCCTTTGTAAACGTTTCTATAGCAGTCTTGTATTTTCCAACGCTGGCAACTTCGGGTTTCACATCCATCTTATCCAGAGCGCCTTTAATGTACATCTTAGAAAGATAAAGCCCAGCGAAATATATACTACCGGGAGGAGAAACCGAAACAATATCAGCAGCTGAGGCTAAATATAAATCTTTAAAACCATAATAATCAGCATGAGCAATCAGAAATTTATCCTTTGCTATACCTATAAGTTGTTCTCGAACTTCTTCACTTTGAGCAAGCCCCAGAGAATTGCTTTTTATATAAACAATCACACTATCGATCTTCTTATTATTTTTTACATAATCGAGCAGATTTAAAAGATTATAAAAAGAGTGTTCCTTACCCAAAAAACCTTTTATATTAGGCACCTCCGGATAATCTCCCTTGATTTCAATAATTACAGCACGATTTTGTCCTTTAAATAGCGAAGGATAAGGTACAACGGAAGCGGTTATTATACCTTCATTATCACTTTCCCCATTACGACTTTCTCCATGGTACCCACCAAAAAGCAAATTACCGAGAGAAAATTCTAACCCACCATAGACTTCTCCATCTCCGAAATTATTGTCAAGAGGCATTAACCCGATATTCAACTTTACTCCTTCCACAATTTCTAAAGCTCCGGTTACACTATGAATTAAATATCTTGTGCCATCTTGTCCCCTATCCACATCAAAATCCGAAGTCAACACCAATCTATCCCAACCCGGAATAACCGAAACTCCTAAGGAAAAATCGTAACCCTCACTGCTGGGAAAGATTGTCGTAAAACCCAAAGAAATCCATTTGTGAGGACGTAACATAGCTCCCAGAGTATATTTATCATCCCAGGAAGAAAACATATAACCAAGAGAAAACTTATCTTTATAATGTAATGGACTTACCCCAGTCATCAACTCCATCGAGTCGCTCATAAAGCGAACACCACCGGCAAAACCCAGAAAAGGGATATTCATGGAAACCCAGTAATCTTCACTACGAATGGATATCTCGGGATAAGAATGAATAGATAGTCCTGCCGGATTCGCGTAAAGCGCCCTAGAACGTTCTGAAGTTGCAATCGAAAGATTAATATATGATAATAATATTATAAAAAACAAATTTACCTCCTTATATATAAGTATTATAAATCAATTTTTAAACAACCCTTAAATTATCTTTTATAATCTGTAAACTACCTGTCACTTTTTATCAAGAATGAAATATCAAAAATTAAAAAGCAAAATGACAAGAAAACAAGCCGTTAGCTATTAGCCTTTCGCCTTTAGCTTTTATTTTTAAAAGAGCTAAAAGCCAACAGCCAAAAGCGAAGAGCTTATTTATTATTTTTCCATTTTTATATTTAATTTTTACATTTTAATAGTTCAGCTTCAATGCTATGTCATTCGTTTTACTATTTCGTGTGCGAACTCGGAAGTTTTTATTGGTTTCACTCCTTCCATCTGCCTCGCAAGATCATAAGTAACCTCTTTATCTAAAAAAGCTCTTTCCAAACCTGCTTCAATCAAATCCGCAGCCTCATTCCAACCGATATAAATCAACATCATAACGCCGGAAAGTATCAAAGAAGAAGGGTTAACTTTATCGAGCCCTTTATACTTGGGAGCGGAACCGTGTGTTGGTTCAAAAAGCGCTATGTTATCACCTATATTAGCTCCGGGAGCTACTCCGAGTCCTCCAATCTGCCCTGCGGCAGCATCGGAAAGATAATCACCATTCAAATTCGGAAGAGCTACAACCTCATATTCATCAGGACGTGTGAGAAGTTGCATAAACATCTGATCAGCTATTCTATCTTTTACGATTATCCTATCTCCGCGTTCACCCACAGGCAGCCCTCCTCGTAAATTTTCAAATGCTCCTTCTTTCGTAACGGGAGTAACCCCATCTTCTGCTTTAACCTGATCGTAAAGTTCGTCTTCCGTAATAACATTATCCCTGAATTCTTCTACCGCTAATTCATAACCCCATTTTTTAAAAGCGCCTTCGGTAAACTTCATAATGTTACCTTTATGCACCAGCGTAACACTGCTTCTGCTATTATCGACAGCATACCGGATAGCTTTCCTAACCAACCGTTTGGTTTTTGATTCGCTTATAGGTTTAACCCCTATTCCTGCGTCATATTCTAATTCTTCTCCCATTTCATCATTAAGAAAATCGATAACTTTTTTTGCTTCGGCGGTACCCTCTTCCCATTCTATACCGGAATAAACATCTTCTGTATTCTCTCTAAAAATAACTATATCCATTTTTTCCGGCTTTTTTAAAGGGGACGGAACACCTTGATAATATTTTACGGGTCTTACACACGCGTACAGATTCAACAACTGCCTCAAAGACACATTTAAACTTCTGTATCCTCGCCCAACAGGTGTAGTCAGAGGACCCTTG